>NZ_JBHWGA010000006.1:0-53687 GCF_042733315.1 Streptomyces sp. NPDC059718 | reverse complement strand
GCGCCGGGCGGCCTGTGGTTGTGTGCGGGTTGTTTGCGCCTGCGGGCGGCTGCGCCGGGCGGCCTGTGGTTGTGTGCGGGTTGTTTGCGCCTGCGGCGGGCGTCCACCCGCCCTCCCGCCCGGTTGCCCGGCGCGGTCAGTGCGGGCCTTCGCTCCGTTGGCGTGGGGTCGGGGCCGCGCCGGCGCACGTCCTCAGCGCTCGCGGTTTACGTCCACATCATTCGGCACCGGGTCCGCCGCTCGTCGCTTCCGGGCGCACCCCGCCACACCCCCTCCCGTTGTCGGGGCGCATAACGGCCGGGCGGGGGTGAGTAAGGCACCTGCGGCAACCCCGAACCGCTCTCTGAACCCCGTCCGGCCGTCAGCCGCCCATACGACCGGAGGAGGTGTGGCGGGGTGCCCCCATGGGGGTCCCCCCGGCCGAAGGCTGGGGGAGACGAGCGGAGGTTGCGGTGCCGAATGACGTGGGGCAGCGCCGCGAGCGCCGAGGTGGGGGTCCCCCCGGCCGAAGGCTGGGGGCGTGCCCCGGCGCGGCACCGACCCACAACGCACGCAGCGAGGCGGTCACTGACCGCGCCGGGCAATCGGGAGGGCGGGCGGGGGATGCCCGCCGCAGGCGCAACGCACCCGCACACACCCACCGGGCAGCCCGGCGCAGCCGCCCCCCACACACAACGGCGCCGCATACGAGGGGGCGTTGACAGCGCACACGGGTCTGCCTAGGCTCACCCCGTTCACAGGATTGAAACGTATCAATAACATACGCCCGCGGATTGAAACGTTCTAACCCCGCCGAGAGGTGTCCATGAAACGACGTCCGCCCATCCCCCGCCGCCGCCTCACCCTCCTCGCCCTCTCCCTCGGCCTGACGCTGGCCGCCGCCACCCCCCAGGCCTACGCCGACCACGCGCCGGCGCCCCGCAACCACGCCCCGGGCGCCCCCGGCGGCCTGACGGTCGACGACCGCACCGACCCGCTCGCCCTCGACGGCGCGCCGCGCTTCGGCTGGCTGCCCCGCGACAGCGACTCCGACGAGGTCCAGACCGCCTACCAGGTCGTCGTGCGCGTGCCCGGCGGCCGCACCGTCTGGGACAGCGGCAAGGTCCGCGGTTCCGAGCAGTCCTGGGTGCCGTACGGCGGGCCCGCGCTGGCGCCGGGGACGGCGTACCAGTGGAAGGTGCGGACGTGGGACCGCGCGGGGGAGGCCTCCCCCTACTCGGCCGGCGCGTCCTTCGGCACGGGCCTGACGGACCAGGACTGGTCCGGCGCCCAGTGGATCCGCCGTCCCGCGACCGGGAACGACGCGAGCAACGAGTGGACGGCGGCCCGCAAGGTCGTCCGGGTGTCCGCGGGCAGCCCCGTGGTCGGCACCCGGGTGTACGTCGCGGCCTCCGGCGACTGGCAGGTCGACGTCAACGGCAAGACCATGCAGCGCAGTTCGTCCTACGAGTACGCCGGCGAGGGCTTCTACGACGTCGCCGCCGTCAAGGGCGTCAAGGCGGGCCGGGACCTGGCCGTGGGCGTGCTGACGCACTACTGGTCCTGCAAGTGCCAGGGCCGGGCCAACGGCCCGAACGCCCCCGAGGGCCCCTCCGGGCTGCTGGTCAAGGTGGTGGTCGAGCACGCGGACGGCACCCGCGACGTGGCGGTCTCCGACGGCACCTGGAAGGTGCACCGCTACGAGCCGCAGCGCGTCGACACCCTGACCTACCGCAACGGCGACGCCGGCGACCGCGTCGAGTACTACGACGCCACGGTCGAGCAGACCGGCTGGAACACCCCCGGCTACGACGACTCCGGCTGGGCCGCCGCCACCGTCATCGGTGCCCATCCGCGGCCGAACCCGGACAACTGCGGCCCCTACGAGGGTGGTTCGTCCCCGTGCGCCTTCACCCACCTGTCGGCGCTGCAGGCCCACCTCACGCAGGAGACCGTCCACCCGGTCTCGCTGCTGCACCTGCCCGACGGCACCGTCCTCGCCGACTTCGGCAAGGTGTACGCCGCCGTGCCCTCGGTACGGCTGCGTTCCGGCACCGCCGGGCGGCAGCTGACGTTCACCACCAGCTACCGGCGCAGCAACTCCACGCTGAGCGCCGCCGTGCGGGCCGGGGACACCTCGGTGACGCTCGCCAACGCGGCCAACGTCCACGCCGGCGACGAGATCGTGGTGGACGCGCCCGCCACGGGGTACGGCGCCGGGCACCCCGAGACCCGCACCGTGAGCGCGGTGGACGGCACGACGGTGACCCTGGACCGTCCCCTGGGCGAGGACCACGCCGCCGCGAGCTGGGTGGAGAACTCCCGCGCGGGTACGTCGGGTCTGGACACCCAGGGCAGCAACATGCGCTTCTTCTACACCGAGAAGGACGGCCCGCAGACCGCCCGGGCCTTCACGTACTGGGGCTGGCGCTACCTGCAGATCAGCGACCCGGGCGAGAAGCTGACCACGCGGGACGTCACCGCCGTCGTCCAGAACACCGACGCGGCGCACCCCGCCACGTTCCGCAGCAGCGACGGCACCTTGGACCAGGTCTTCTCGCTGATGCAGCGTTCGGCGCTGCAGTCCGCGCAGAACGTCTTCCTGGACACCCCGACCCGTGAGAAGGGCCAGTTCCTCGGCGACACCGTGGACGAGTCCTTCGCGACGATGGCCGCGTCGGGCGAGCGCAGCCTGACCCGCCAGGCCATCGAGTCCTTCATGAACTCCCAGGCGCGCTACTGGCCCAATGGCGCCCTGAACTCCGTCTACCCCAACGGCGACGCCAAGCGGGACATCCCCGACTACACCGAGATGTTCCCCGAGTGGGTGATGCGCTACTACCGCACGACGGGCGACCGCGAACTGCTCGCCCGGGCCCTGCCCGTGATGCGCAACGTCGCCGACTACGTCTCCTCGGCGGTGGACGACGGCGGTCTGGTCGCCGACCTGCCCGGCGGCAGCGGCGCGTACCTGCACGGCATCATCGACTGGCCCGCCCCGATGCGGTACGGCTACGTCACCGACGGCAACGTGAACCGCACCGTCGTCAACGCCCTCGGGGTGGGCGCGATGCGGTCGGTGGCCGAGGCCGCCGACGCGCTCGGCGACCACGCCACCCGGGACGTCTACGCCGGCCGCGCGGACGAGCTGACGGCGGCGATGCGGGAGCGGCTGCGGGACGGCGGCACCGGGCTGTGGTCGGACGGCCTGTCCTCCGACGGCGCCCTGATCGCGCATCAGGGCGAGCACGCGCAGAGCTTCCCGGTCGCCTACGGCGTCGCGGAGCCCTCGGAGTACGCCGCGCTGGGCGCGGAGCTGTCCCGGCAGGGGATGCGGCAGGGGCCGATGACGCTGCGGACCCTGCTGGAGGCGCTGCGGGTCGTCGACCGGCCGGACACGCTGGTGCGGATCCTCACCGATCCCTCCGCCGACGGGCCCGCGCAGGTCCTGGCCGAGGGCGGCACCTTCCTGTGGGAGCAGTGGACTCCGGGTTGTGCGAGCAGTGACTGCGCGCCCGGCCAGGTCTCGCAGAGCAGCAGCGAGAGCATGTCGCACGGCTGGGGCGGCGCGGGTGCCGTCGGGGTGCTGGAGGGCGTGCTCGGCGTCACGGTGACCAGCCCGGGCGGCGCGTCGGTGCGGATCGCCCCGGCGGACGCGGGCGTGAGCCACGCCTCGGGCAGCCAGTGGACCGAGCGCGGCACCGTCGGCGTCGACTGGCGGCGGAACCGGCACGGCGTGGACACGACGGTCGAGGTGCCGGTCAACGTGACGGCGACGGTCGCGCTGCCCGTGGTGGCGGGCGGGCGTTACACCGCGGCCGGGAGCCACGCCACGTACCTGGGCGTCCAGGACGGACGGGCCGTCTACCGGGTCGGTTCCGGTCGTACCGTCTTCACGGCCGTGGCGCGCGGCTGACCCCAGGTCGCTCCCCGGCGCACGCGACGGCCACGGGCCCGCGTGCGCCGGGGGGCTGCCACGGCGCGGCCCCCCGGGTCAGCCGCCGCGCCGGGCGGGGGCGGGGCCGGCGAGGGCCGCGGCGAGCACGGCCGGCGCCTCGGCCAGGGACGGGCCGTACCAGGTGAGGTGACGGCCGCTGACCAGGGCCGCTGGTATGTCCGGGAACGCCTCGGGCCCGTCGTCCGCGGTGAACCGGTAGGGCTCGTCCGGGAGCACGACGAGGTCCGCCCCGCTGCCGGTGAGCTCGTCGACCGGCACCCGCGGATACCGCTCCTGGTGGGTCCCGTAAACGTTCTCGACGCCCAGCCGGGCCAGCAGGTCGCCGGCGAAGGTGTCCCGGCCGAGCACCATCCACGGCCGGCGCCAGACGGGCACGACGGCCTTGCGGGGGCGGGCCGCGGGCTGCAGCGACGCCCAGGTCTTCTCCGCGGCGTCGAGCCAGGCCGGGCGCGGCAGGCCGCAGGCCTCGACGACGACGCGGTGCAGTTCCCGGAAGGCCTGCGGAAGGCTGCGCACCTCCGTGACCAGCACCGTCAGCCCTGCCGCGCGCAGCGCCGTGAGGTCGGGCTCGCGGTTCTCCTCCTCGTTGGCGATCACCAGGTCGGGAGCGAGCCGCACGATCTCCGCGATGTCGGGGTTCTTCGTGCCCCGGACCCGCGTGACGCGCAGGTCGGCCGGCTGGTTGCACCAGTCGGTCGCGCCCACGAGCAGGGCGGGCGCCGTGGTCGCCACCGCCTCGGTGAGCGAGGGGACGAGGGAGACCACACGCCGTGCGGGGCCGGAGTCGCGACGGGTCATGTCCCCACCGTATCCATCCCCGCGGGACGGGGAGGGCCGGACGGCGCGGCTCCGGCACGAGGGAGGGAAGGTGCCGGGTGCCGCGCCGTCCGGGGTCGGGATCCCGGTCAGCCGACCGGGGCGAGCCGGTCCGTGAGACCGGGGTGGGCGTCCAGCCAGTCGCGGACGCCGTCCTGCTCGCGGCCCTGGCCGGCCTTGTGCACGGCGCCCTCCAGCCCGGTCAGCTCCTTCTCGCTCAGCTTGAAGTCCTGGAGCCACTTGGCGACCTTCGGCTCGTCGCCGGCGAAGCCGTTGCGAGCGAGGGTGTGGATGCCGTCGCCCTTGCCCCAGGCGCCGAGCGGGTCCTTCAGCTTCTTCAGGCTGTGCTCGCCGTAGGCCCAGTGCGGGGACCACAGGGTGACGACGACGGGCTCCTTCGCCTTGATGGAGCGGTCGAGCTGGGCGAGCATGCTGGCGGTCGAGCCGGTGGTGACCTCGTACTCGCCCTCCAGGCCGTACCTGTCCAGGACGGTGTCGTTGAGCATCTTCATCATCCCGGCGCCCGGCTCGATGCCGATGATCCGGCCGCCGAACTGCTTGCCCTTGCCCTTGAGGTCGGCCAGCGAGTCGATGCCCTTGACGTAGGAGGGCACCGTCAGTTCGAGCGAGGTGGGGCCGTACCAGGAGCCGTAGTCGTCCAGCTCGTTCTTGTACTTCTCCCAGTACGACCGGTGCGTGACGGGCAGCCAGGAGTCGGTCTCGAAGTCGACCCGTCCCGCGGACATGCCGGTGTACAGGGCGCCGACGTCGTACTGGGTGACCTTCGGCTCGTACCCGCGCCGTTCCAGCAGTTCCTTCCACAGGTAGGTGGAGGCGACGCCCTCGTCCCAGGGGATGTAGCCGATGTCGACCTGGCGGCCCTTGCCGACGTCGTCGGCCTCGGGGACGGCGGTCCCCTCGTCGGCGGCGCCGAAGACGTTCACCCCGCCGGCGACCAGCGCGAGGGCGACGATGCCGACGACGGCGACGGAGGTCTGCGGGCGGTACTTCCACAGCTGCAGGCCGCGCGGGGAGGCGGCCGTGGCCATCGCACGCCGGCCCAGCGGGGAGACCCGGGTGCCGAGGGCTCCGGTGACGCGGTCCAGGTACATGGCGAGGATGACCACGGACAGGCCCGCCTCGAAGCCGAGGCCGATGTCGACCTGGCTGATGGCGGTGAAGACCGAGGCGCCGAGACCGCCGCCGCCGACCATGCCGGAGATGACGACCATGGACAGCGCCAGCATGATCACCTGGTTGACGCCCGCCATGATCGTGGGGAGCGCGAGCGGCAGCTGCACCCGCAGCAGGGTGCTGCGCGGGGCGGTGCCGAAGGCCTCCGCGGCCTCGACGAGCTCGCCGTCGACCTGCCGGATGCCGAGCTCGGTCATGCGCACGCCCGGCGGCAGGGAGAAGACGATGGTGGCGATGATGCCGGGCACCTGGCCGACGCCGAAGAAGAAGATGCCGGGGATCAGGTAGACGAAGGCGGGCATCGTCTGCATGAAGTCCAGCACCGGGCGCAGGGCGGCGGAGACGGTGCGGTTGCGCGCCGACCAGATGCCGAGCGGCACGGCGAGCACGATGGTGATCACGGTGGCGACCAGCACCAGGGACAGGGTGTCCATGGCCTCGTCCCACTGCTGCACGGAGACGACGACGGCCAGGCCCGCGAAGGAGAGCACGCCCGCGGTCAGACCGCGCAGCCACAGCGCGAGAACCGCGAGGATGCCGGCGAGCAGCAGCGGCGCGGGGGCCTGCAGCACGGCGTCCAGGCCGTCGTACATGCCGGAGACGACGGCGCTGATGAGGTCGAAGAGCGGACCGAAGTGGTCGCGCAGGTAGGTGACGGCGCTGTCGGTCCAGTCGCCGAGGGGCAGCCTAGGCACGCGCCGCCTCCTTCCGCGGCCGGCCCGGCACCCTGGGCGCGGCGTCCTGCGGCCCGGCGTCCTTCGCGGGCGGGCCGGCGGCCGCCCGCGCCATGTCGTCGGTGCACGGCGTGACCGGTCCGTCGTGGTCGCCGAGTGCGGCCAGCAGCCGGTCCTTGGCGATCACACCGACCACGTCGCCGGCCTCGTCGCGGACGGCCACGGGGTGCGGGACCCGCGCGCTGACCGGCAGGACGTCGGCGAGCGCGGTGCGCGGGGTGACCGTCTCGCAGCGGCAGTCGCCCGCGTCGGGGCGGTGCGGGGGCTCCATGACGGTGCCGGCGGTCAGCACGCGGGAGCGGTCGACGTCGTGCACGAAGGAGCTGACGTAGTCGTCGGCGGGGCGCAGCAGGATGTCCTCGGGGGAACCGATCTGGACGATGCGCCCGTCGCGCATGACGGCGACGCGGTCGCCGAGGCGCATGGCCTCGTTGAGGTCGTGGGTGATGAAGACGATGGTCTTCTTCAGGCTGCGCTGCAGTTCGATCAGCTGGTCCTGCATGTCACGGCGGATGAGCGGGTCCAGGGCGCTGAAGGACTCGTCCATGAGGAGCACGTCGGCGTCGGTGGCCAGGGCGCGGGCCAGGCCCACGCGCTGCTGCATGCCGCCGGAGAGCTCGTCGGGCCAGGAGTCGCCCCAGCCGGACAGGCCGGTGAGTTCCAGGGCCTGCGCGGCGCGCTTCTCGCGCTCCTTGCGGCCCACGCCCTGCACCTCCAGGCCGTACGCGGCGTTCTGGAGCACGCTGCGGTGCGGGAAGAGCGCGAAGTGCTGGAAGACCATGCTGATGCCGTGCGAGCGCACGCGGCGCAGTTCGCGGGCGCTGAGTGCGGTGAGGTCGCGGCCGTCGAAGAGCACCCGCCCCGCGGTGGGGGGATTCAGCCCGTTGAGCGTGCGCAGCAGCGTGGACTTGCCCGACCCGGACAGGCCCATGACGACGAAGATCTCGCCCTCGCGGACGTCGAAGCTCGCGTCGATCACCGCGGCGGTCGTACCGCTCCCGCGCAGTTCGTCGCGTCCGGCTCCGGCCTCCAGACGGCGCACGCCGTCCTCGGGGTCGGCACCGAACACCTTGTACAGATGCTCTGCCTGCAGCCTGTACACATACACCTCACGTGTCGTAGGGAGGACGACCGGCTGCCCCCGCACGCTGGTCGCGGAGCGCTCCTGTCCCGCTCCGGGACGGCGGCTGCCCCGACACAAGCGGAGCAAACCGTTCCGTGACGGAGGTCACGGTGTCGGCGGCGTGCGGCATCATCGGCGTGTGACTCGACGCCTGATGCTCCTGGACACCGCCAGCCTCTACTTCCGCGCGTACTTCGGCGTGCCCGACTCGGTGCGCGCGCCCGACGGCACGCCGGTCAACGCCGTGCGCGGGCTGCTGGACTTCATCGCCCGCCTGGTCGCCGACCACGCCCCCGACGACCTGGTGGCCTGCATGGACGCGGACTGGCGGCCGCAGTGGCGGGTGGACCTGATCCCCTCGTACAAGGCGCACCGCGTCGCCGAGGAGGTCCCCGGCGGCTCGGACGTCGAGGAGGTCCCGGACACCCTGTCGCCGCAGGTCCCGGTGATCGAGGCGGTGCTGGACGCGCTGGGCATCGCCCGGGTGGGTGTCGCCGGGTACGAGGCGGACGACGTGATCGGCACCCTGGCGGGCCGGGCGCCCGGCCCGGTGGACATCGTGACGGGTGACCGCGACCTGTTCCAGCTGGTGGACGACGCCCGCGGGGTGCGGGTGCTGTACCCGGTCAAGGGCGTCGGCTCGCTGGACGTGGTGGACGAGGCCTGGCTGCGCGCCAAGTACGGGGTGGACGGCCCCGGTTACGTGGACCTGGCGCTGCTGCGCGGCGACCCGAGCGACGGCCTGCCGGGCGTGCCGGGCATCGGCGAGAAGACGGCCGCGAAGCTGCTGGAGGCGTACGGCGACCTGGCCGGGATCATGGCCGCCGCCCACGACCCCGCCTCGAAGGTCACCCCGGCTCAGCGCAAGCGGCTGCAGGAGGCGGGGGACTACGTGGCCGTCGCGCCCAAGGTGGTGCGGGTGGCCTCCGACGTGCCGCTGCCGGAGTTCACCCCGCAGCTGCCGCGGGAGCCGCGCCGGCCCCAGGAGCTGGCCGCGCTGGCCGAGCGCTGGGGGCTGGGCGGCTCGCTGCAGCGGCTGCTCAGCGTGCTGGGGCCGGAACGGGCCGGGTGACGGCGAGGACGTCCCGGTCGGGCTGGAGGGTGAGGCCGACGGTGGGGCGGATCTCCTGGTCGCCGGTGTCCAGGTGGAAGCGGCTGCCGAGGGTGGCCAGCACGATCACCGCCTCGACCATCGCGAAGCGCGCCCCGAGGCAGGCCCGGGTGCCCCCGCCGAAGGGGAACCACGTGTGGTCGGTAACCGGGTCGGGCGCCCCGTCCAGCCAGCGCTCCGGGCGGAACTCCTCGGGCTCCGGCCACCAGCGGGGGTCGCGGTGGGTGGCCCAGGGGCTGATCCAGACCTGGGTCCCCGCCGGGACGGGCGCACCGCCCAGGGCGGCGCCCTCCTCGGCGACGGCCAGGTTGAGCCAGACCGTGGGCCGCACGCGCAGGGTCTCCTTCACGACGGCCTCGGTCCAGCGCAGTTCCGCGTAGTCGTCGAAGCCCGGAGTGCGGCCGCCGAGCACCCGGTCCAGCTCCTCGGTGAGCGCCTCACGCGCCTGCGGGTTGCGGGACAGCAGGTGCCAGGCCCAGGTCAGGGTGGTGGCGGTGGTCTCGTGGCCCGCGTTGTAGAGGGTGACGGTCTCGTCCCTGATCTCCCTGTCGGTGAGCGGGACGCCGTGTTCGTCGACGGCGGCCAGCAACCGGCTGAGCAGGTCGTCGCGTTCGCCGCCGGCCTCGCGGCGGACGGCGACGATCCGGGCGACCTCGGCGTCGAGGGTGTCGACGGCGGCCTTGAAGCGGATCCGCCCCGGGGTGCGGACCCAGTCGGGCAGCATCGCGCCCAGACCGCGGAACTCGGCGCCCATCTGCTGCTGGGCGGCGTCCATGCAGCGGCCGATGACCTCCTCGCGGACGGCGGCGTCGGTGCCGAACACGGTCCGTACGGCGATGCGCTGGGTCAGCCCGGTCATCTCGCGGCGTACGTCGATCCGTTCGCCCCCGTTCCAGCGGTCGGCGACCTCCCGTGCGCAGTCGGCCATGGTCGCCGCGTACGCGCGCACCTGCTTGGGCCGTACCGAGGGCTGGACGAGGGAGCGCTTGCGGCGCCAGTCGGCGCCCTTGGCCACCACGACCCCCTCGCCCATCAGGTAGCGGAAGGACCAGCCGAGGTCGGGCAGGGAGAAGGTGGACTCGCGGGCCGAGAGCAGTTCCCCGATGAGCGCGGGATCATTGAGGAAGCGCGCGGGGGTGCGGCCCATGGCCCAGGTGACCTGCCCGGCCCCGCACTCGCGGAGCGTGGTGAAGAAGGCGAGCGGGTCCTTGGCGAACTGCGGGAGGTTCCCCAGCAGCGGCACCCCGCGCGGTCCTGCGGTGATCGCGGTGGCGGTGTCGGAACCCATGTGCGCCGGCCTCCCGGGTAGCGTCTGATCGCGTCCGTCCCATCAAAATCGGAGAACGGCGGATCGGAACCGGTGTTCGAAGATCTCGTGATCTTTCCGAGACCGGCTGCACGGGACGGGCCGGATGGGTTAGGCTTGCCTAACTTAGTGCGAGGAGTGTGCTCATGGCAGACCGTCCGGTGCGCAGGAAGCCGCAGCTCAACCGCGCGCGGGTGCAGCACGTGGAACGGCTGACCCCGCACATGATCCGCGTGGTGCTCGGCGGTGAGGGCCTGGCGGGATTCCCCGCGGGCGAGTACAGCGACCACTACATCAAGCTGCTGTTCCCGGTCGAGGGCGTGCGCTACCCCGAGCCGTTCGACATCCAGCAGATCCGCGCCGAGTTCCCCCGCGACCAGTGGCCGCGCATCCGGACGTACACCGTGCGCCGGTGGAACGCGGAGGCGCGCGAGCTGACGGTCGACTTCGTGTACCACGGCGACGAGGGCCTGGCCGGCCCGTGGGCCGCGCGCGTCCAGCCCGGCGAGGAGGTGCTCTTCCTCGGCCCCGGCGGCGCCTACGCGCCCGGCTCCGCGGCCGACTGGCATCTGCTCGTGGGCGACGAGAGCGCGCTGCCGGCGATCGCCGCCTCGCTGGAGCGGCTGCCCGAGGGCGCTCCCGCCCGGGTGTTCGTCGAGGTCTCCGGCCCGGAGGAGGAGCAGAAGCTCCCCACGCCCGGCAACGCCGAGGTCACCTGGGTGCACCGCGGCTCCCGGCCGGTGGGCGAGGCCCTGCTCCACGTCGTGTCCGGGCTGGAGTTCCCGCCGGGTGACGTGCAGGCCTTCGTCCACGGCGAGGCGGGCTTCGTCAAGCAGCTGCGCCGTCTGCTGCGCGTCGAGATGGGCGTGCCGCGTGAACGGCTGTCGATCTCGGGGTACTGGCGCACCGGCCACGACGAGGACGGCTGGCAGGCCTCCAAGCCCGAGTGGAACCGCCGCATCGAGGAGGAGCAGGAGCCGCCGCAGGCGCTCGCTTCCTGACCTCGCGTACGCACGAGGCGTGACCCCGCCGTGGGGTCACGCCTCGTCGTCGTACCGGCCGGGTCTCAGACGGACTTCCGGTACGAGCGGAAGGCGCGGGTCGACAGCCCGACCGCGGCGACCGCCACCACCGGCAGCGCGCCGCCGCGGGTGAGCACGTCACCCCAGTCGGGGCTGTCGGCCATCGCGGAACGGCCCGCGACGAGCGCCCAGTTCATCGGGTTGACGTCGGCGACGTGCCGCATCCAGGACGGCGAGCACGTGCGGCACGGCCGCGGCACCGTCGTCGGCGCGGGCGCTGAGCCGGCAGCCGTCCGGTCGGGCCTCGCGGACACCCGCGAACTCGCCGAGCGCCGTCCCCAGGAGGTCGGCGTCGACCGGGCCGGCCGGCTCGCGCAGCTCCACGTGCACGGCGTCGCCGCGCAGTTCGCCCTTGCGCCGTCGGGGGCCCTCGGCGACGACCCGGGCGCGGTCGACCATCGCGATGCGTTCGGCGAGCCGGTCGGCCTCCTCCAGGTAGCGCGTGGTGAGCAGGACGGTCAGGCCGTCGTCGCCCGCCAGGAGCGCGATCTCCTCCCACATCGCGGTGCGCGCCTCGGGGTCGAGGCCGGTGGTCGGCTCGTCGAGGAAGAAGACCTCGGGGCGGCGGACCAGGCCGAGCACGACACCCAAGCGCGCCGCTGCATGCCGCCGGAGTACAAGCGCGATACATCGCGAATCGCGGGGAGGGTCGCACCGGCCCGACGGCGGTGAGCACCTTGGAGCGTCGCGGACATGAACGTGACACGCGGGCGAAATGGACCACCCCTAATTTCTGTCACCCGACAGGAATCCAGCGACAGGGGTCCGCCATGACCACCACCGCACCGTCCGCGCCCTCCGCTCCCCCGCCGCCCCCGCCGGCCTCCGACGGCGGCACCCTCGCCGGCTTCGGCTACCGCCAGGAACTGCACCGCAGCATGGGGCGCTACGCCTCCTTCGCCGCGGGCTTCTCCTTCATCTCCGTCCTGACGACGGTCTTCCAGTTCTTCGCCTTCGGCTTCTCCTCCGGCGGCGCCGCCTTCTTCTGGACCTGGCCCGCGGTGCTCGCCGGGCAGCTGCTGGTCGCCGCCTGCTTCGCCGAACTCGCCGCCCGCTACCCGCTGTCCGGGGCGATCTACCAATGGTCGACCCGGCTCAGCACACCGACGTGGGGCTGGTTCGCCGGATGGATCATGGTGATCGGCCAGGTGGTGGTCGTGGCGGCCGCCGCGCTCGCCCTGCAGGTCGTCCTGCCCGCGATCTGGCCGGGCTTCCAGGTCCTCGGCGGCGATCCGGCGCCCACCACCGCGACCGGGGCGGCCAACGCGGCGCTGCTCGGCGTGGTGCTGCTGGGCCTCACGACCGTGGTCAACACGCTCGACAACCGGGTCATGTCGGCCGTCAACCGCGTGGGCGTCACCGCGGAGATCATCGGCGCGGGCCTCATCGTCGTCCTGCTGTTCACGCACGCCGAGCGCGGCCCCGGCGTCACCCTCCACACCGGCGGCCAGGGCGGCGCCGTCGGCGCGCTCCTCGTCGGCTCGTTCACCGCCGCGTACGTCCTCATCGGCTTCGACAGCGCCGGCGAGATGAGCGAGGAGACCCGCGCGCCGCGCCGCACCGCCCCGCGCACCATCCTCACCGCCCTCGCCGCGGCCGGTGCCCTGGGCGGACTGCTCCTCCTCGGCGGACTGCTCGCCGCCCCGAGCCTCACCGACGGGCGGCTCGGGACGCAGGGCCTGAGCTACGTCCTCACCAGCAGCCTCGGCGCGGGTGTAGGGAAGGCCCTGCTCGCCGACGTCGCCGTCGCCATCGCCGTGGCCACGCTCGCCATCCAGACCGCCGGCACCCGGATGCTCTTCTCCATGGCCCGCGACGGCGTCCTCCCGTTCTCCGCCCGCCTGTCCCGGGTCTCGCCCCGTACCGGCATGCCCGTCGCGCCCGCGCTCGTCGTCGGGGTCGCGGCGGCCGCGCTCTGCCTGCTCAACCTCCTCTCCCCGGACGCCTTCCTGGCCATCGGCACCACCTGCATCGCCATGCTGTACCTGGCCTACGCCATGGTCACCGGCCCGATGCTGCTGCGCCGACTGCGCGGCGACCGCTTCGGCGCCGGCGGGACGGACGAGCGGGGCCGCCCGCTGTTCTCCCTCGGCCGCTGGGGCCTGCCCGTCAACGCGCTGGCCCTGCTCTACGGGCTGGCCATGACGGTCAACCTCGCCTGGCCACGGGCCGCGGTCTACGACCCGGCGGGCGGCCACTGGTACTTCCAGTGGTTCACCGTGCTGTTCCTGCTGGGCAGCGTGGCTGCGGGGGTCGCATGGCGGCTGCTGAGGGCGCGTCCGGGGCGCGCGGCGGAGAACGCCCGCCTCACCGAGGCCCTCGCGGAACCGACCCGGTAACCACGGCAGTTCGACGGCGCGACGCCCCTCCCCGTCTCGACCTCGGGGAGGGGCGTGCGGCACCAGTGTGGCACCGGCCACCGACAGCGGCCGGGGGGCCGGCGCTGCCACACTGGCCGTATGGCCGTACCCGCACCCGAGCCGTCACCCCTGCCCGGCCTGTCGCCCGACGGGCAGCCGGCGCAGGAGCGCCCGACCGTCCTCTGCGCCGACTGCCACCGGCCCCTCACCGCGCACGACGCCCGGCTGTGGGGCCGGGGACGCGGCTGCCGGCGCAAGCACGGACTCGGCACGGCACCACGGATCGGGCGCTTCGACGTCGAGCAGGAGCAGCTGCCGGGGACGTGAACACGTGCCCGGGCTACGCCGCGGGAACGAACGGCTTCCTGCACACGAGGCAGATCATCTTCCGCTGCCACTCCTCGTTCGCGCGCTTCGCGGCCTCCACCCTGCGTCGTTCCCGCAGACCCCACACGACGCCGACGACGGCCACCAGCAGCCCGGCGAGGATCGCGCCCGACACGAGCAGCGCCACCCCCGACAGGAGCAGACCCAGCGGCCATGCGAAGGCACGCTCGGCCTTCGGCGGCCGTCCGAGATCAGCCTTCAACGACGAACCCGGCTCGACCGTCGCCTCGAACAACTGCAGGCTCTGCACCCGCGTCGACCCGCACGACTCGTTCGTGCACCGCAATTCCGCCATCAACGCCCCCGATCCCATAGGCAGATGACGAAAGCGTGCGGCTCACCCGCCCATGGTCACCATCCGTCGGGCGTGGGATGTGAGGCGACTCACTATTCGTCGACAAACCGACAAGGCGCCTCCCTCGCCCGGCCGCCGGGCGCTCGCGGCCCCAAGCACGTCCGCGGCCGACCCGATGCCCCGCCTGCCGTGGTGGACGCGTACGGTACAGCCGTGAAATCCGCGCACTGGACCGCCGCCGTGGTCCTGGCCCTCGCCGCGCTCGGCGTCGCCGTCGCCGTCAATGTCGCCGAGGGCGATCACGCCCCGGTCGTCATGCCCTCACTGCCCATCACGGTGCTCCTGCCCGTCGGCCTCGGGCTCGGAGGAGCCCGCCTCGCGTGGCGGAGGGCGACCGGGCGCGGCGCGCCGTCCGTCGGGGTGGAACACCAGGCATGGCCGTCGCGCGGGCTGACAAGTGACGCACCGTAAGGAACGCGCTGCGGGCGCGATCGTCGGATCGGCCGTCGGCGACGCGCTCGGCGCGCCCTTCGAGTTCGGCCCGGCGGGCGCGTTCAGCGCCCGCTTCCCCGCACCGGGTGCGGGTGACGAGATGTGCGGTGGCGGTGGCTGGGACCCCGGTGAGGCCACCGACGACACGCAGATGGCGGTGCTCGTGGCCGACTCCCTGCTGGAATCGGGCACGCTCGACCTCCCCGACGTCTTCGCGCGGTTCGTGCGGTGGGCGGCCGCCGACCCCAAGGACATCGGCCTGCAGACCGAGGCCGTCCTGACCTCCGGCGACCCCTGGGACCTGGCCGCGGCGGTGCACTTCCAGACGCATCACCGGGCGGCGGGCAACGGCGCCCTGATGCGGGCCGCCCCTGCCGCCGTCCACTTCGCCGGACACGGACGCGCGGCCTCCCTCGACGCCGCACGCAGGATCGCCGCCCTCACCCACGGCGACCGCGCCGCCTGGGAGGGCAGCGCGATCCTCCACGACCTGGTACGCGTGGCCCTCGACGGCGGCGACCCGGTCGCCCCCGCGGTCGTGGCCGATGCGCTGGCGCAGGTCCCCGAGCCCTTCCACGAGCGGTGGGCCGCCGTCCTCGCGCCCGGCTGGCACCCCGGTCTGGCCACGGAGTTCAACGGCGCCGTCTGGCCCTGCCTCGGCTCCGCGGTCTGGGCCGTGCGGACCACCGGCGGCTTCGAGGCCGCGCTGCGCGCCGCGGTCGACCTGGGCGGCGACACCGACACCGTCGCCGCCGTCACGGGGACCCTCGCCGGCGCGGTGTACGGCCTCGCGGCCGTACCCGGCCGCTGGACGGCTCACCTGCACGTGCCGGTACCCGGCTCGCCCGGCCGCGTCCTGCGCGTCGCCGACCTGATCGCCCTGGCGGCCCGGCTGACCGGGGACTGACCTCCCGGGGCCGCGTCACACCGCCAGCAGGGCCTCGCCCTCGCGGTGCAGGGCGGCCAGGCCGCCGTCCGGGCAGCCGGCGACGCGCAGCGCCGCGTCGGCGGTCGCGGAGGCGAAGGCCGGCCCGTCGGGGATCGGGCTGTCGCGCCGGATGAGGATGACGCCCTCGATGAGGCCGAAGACGAGGTCGGCGCGGACCTCGAGATCGGCGGCGCGGAGCGCGGCGCCCGGCACCGTCGCGGCCAGCAGGGCGGCGTAGGCGGCCTTCAACTCGTCCCGGGCGGCCCGGAAACCGGCGAAGCGCTCGGCACGGACCTCGGGGAGCAGGTAGAGCGCGCCGAGGTTGTGCGGCCCCCCGCACAACAGGGCGACGTCCGCCCGGCACAGCGCCCACAGCCGGGCCTCGGCAGGGACGTCCGTGCGAGCGACGAGCGAGTGCGCGAGGTCCAGGGACGGGCGGACGGTGCCCTCCAGGAGCGCGGCGAGGAGGTCCTCCTTGCCGCCGAAGTAGTGGTACATCGAGGCCTGCCGCATCCCGGCGCGCTCGGCGACGGCGCGGGTCGTGGTGGCCGCGTAGCCCTGCGTGCTGAACAGTTCGGCCGCGGCGGCGAGGAGTTCCTCGCGGGCGGTCAGCCCGCTGTCCGGCCGCGCCTGCGCGCGCGGCCGCCCGACGCGCCGTCCCGTGGTGCTCACGCCTCGATCCTCGCACAGCAGCCCGACCCCCCGAGGTCCCCGGCCCCCGCACGCGGGGCGGCACACGGTACGGGTGCCCCGCAACGAGCCTCGAGGTGACCGGCGGGCGACGCCCCGGCACACCGGGCTCCGGTCCGGTGCCATCGAGGTCACGCGCCGCGCGGGCGTGAGCACCCGGTAACCGTCGGGAAACGCACGGGCAACGGCGCCGAATCCACCGCCGCCTAATTTCTGTCGGACGACAGAAATTGGAGGTGGAACGCCGTGTCGACAGGGACGCCTCACGGAGCCCGGGACCACGCCCGCGCGCAGGAGGGGACGCGGGTGGACGCCATGCCCGTGCTGCCCGCCGCGCACTGGCCGGAGCGGCCGCCGCCCGGTGTCGAGCCGCGGGACCTGGTCTGGGCGGAGACCGTGGCGGGGGGCGCGTACACGCACAAGGTGCTGGCCCGCGGCACCGAACTGCGGCTCACCGACCTGGCGGGCGACGCCTGCGCCCACCTGCTGCTGTATGTCGCCGACCGCCCCTGGGAGCGGCTCAGCACCGCCGACACGGTGAAGGTGCTGTGGAACGCCTACCTCGGCGCGGGCCACCTGCTCCTGTCCGACCAGGGCCGGGTGCTCGCCTCGGTCGTGGCCGACAGCGGCGGCCGGCACGACGCGCTCTGCGGCACCTCGACCGCCGTCCGCAACACCGCCCTGTACGGGGACGGTTCGGCGCACGGCCCCTCGCCCGCGGGCCGCGAGCTGCTGAAGCTGGCCGCGCTGAAGAACGGCCTTGAGCCGCGCGACCTGCCGCCGTCGGTCTCCTTCTTCCAGGGCGTCCGTGTCGTCGCCGACGGCAAGCTGGAGTTCACCGGCTCCGCGGGCCCCGGGGCGTCCGTCACCCTGCGCGCCGAGCAGCCGCTGACCGTGCTGATCGCGAACGTGCCGCACCCGCTGGACCCGCGGCCGGAGTACGTCTGCACACCACTGGAGGTGCTGGCCTGGCGCGCCGCGCCGACCGCGCCCGGGGACCCGTTGTGGGACGCCACTCCCGAAGGCCGCCGCGCCTTCCTCAACACCGCCGACCACCTCGCCGCCAGGGGGCTGCAGTGACCAGCGAGACCACCGTCGTCCCCGCCCGCGCGCCCTGGTCCGCGGTCGTCCGCGCCGGGGAGCACCTGACCGTCACCGACCTCGGCGGCAACCAGGCCGTGGACTTCCTGGTGTACGACGCCCACGACACGGCCGTCCGCTACAGCGCGCCGGACACCCTCCAGGCCCAGGGCGGCATCTTCCTGACCACCGGCAGCGTGCTGCTCTCCAACGAGCACACCCCGCTGATGACCGTCGTGGAGGACACCTGCGGCCGCCACGACACCATCGGCGGCGCCTGCTCCAAGGAGTCCAACACCCTGCGCTACGGCCACCACACCTGGTCGCAGCACGCCTGCGTGGAGAACTTCCTCGCCGAGGGCGCCAGGTACGGCCTCGGCAAGCGGGACCTGGTGGGCAACGTCAACTGGTACATGAACGTGCCCGTCGAGCCCGACGGCACCCTCGGCATCGTCGACGGCATCTCCGCCCCCGGGCTCCGGATCGTGCTGCGGGCCGAGACCGACGTCCTCGTCCTGGTCTCCAACTGCCCGCAGATCAACAACCCCTGCAACGGCTTCGACCCGACCCCGGTCGAGATGACGATCTCCGGCGGCCGCGCATGACCCACGCCGTGACCCACGCCGCCTTCGACACCCTCCTCGTCGCCAACCGCGGCGAGATCGCCGTCCGTGTCATCCGCACCGCCCGGCGCCTGGGCCTGCGCACGGTCGCCGTCTTCTCCGACCCCGACCGCTCCGCCCCGCACGTGCGCCTCGCCGACCACGCCGTACGGCTCGGCCCGGCCCCGGCCAAGGACAGCTACCTGGACGCCGACGCCGTCCTGGCCGCCGCCCGCGCCACCGGGGCGGGGGCGGTCCACCCCGGCTACGGGTTCCTCTCCGAGGACGCGGACTTCGCGCGCCGCTGCGAGGCCGCCGGCCTGGTCTTCGTCGGGCCGACGCCGGAGCAGCTGGCGCTCTTCGGCACCAAGCACACCGCGCGCGGCGCCGCCGAGGCCGCCGGGGTGCCCCTGCTGCCGGGCACCGGGCTGCTGGCGGACCTCGACGCCGCCCTGGAGGCGGCGCGGGCGCTCGGCTACCCGGTGATGCTCAAGGCCACCGGCGGAGGCGGCGGCATCGGCATGCGGGCCTGCCGCTCCGCCACCGAGCTGACCGAGGCCTGGGAGAGCGTGCGGCGCGTGGCCGCGGCCTCCTTCTCCTCCGCGGGCGTGTTCCTGGAACGCCTGGTGGAGCGGGCCCGCCACGTCGAGGTGCAGGTCTTCGGCGACGGGCGGGGCCGGGTCGTCGACTTCGGCGACCGCGACTGCTCCCTGCAGCGCCGCAACCAGAAGGTCCTGGAGGAGGCCCCCGCCCCCGGTCTGCCGGACGCCGTGCGCCGCCGCCTCGCCGGCAGCGCCCGCGACCTGTGCGCCTCTGTCGGCTACCGCTCGGCGGGGACGGTGGAGTACGTGTACGACGCCGCCCGCGACGAGGCGTACTTCCTGGAGGTCAACACGCGCCTGCAGGTGGAGCACCCGGTGACGGAGGAGGTGTACGGCGTCGACCTCGTCGCGTGGATGCTGCGCCTCGCGCAGGGCGACACCGGCGTGGTCACGGAGCCGGGCCCGCCGCGCGGCCACGCCGTGGAGGCCCGCGTCTACGCCGAGGACCCCAGCCGCGGGCACCGCCCCGGCGCGGGCGTGCTGACCGAGGTCGCGTTCCCCGAGGGCGTCCGCGTGGACGCCTGGGTCGAGACCGGGACCGAGGTGACCACCGCGTACGACCCGATGCTCGCCAAGGTCATCGCCCACGGCACCGACCGCGAGGACGCCCTCGACCGGCTCGCCCGCGCGCTCACCGCGACCCGGGTGGGCGGCATCGAGACCAACCTCGGCCTGCTGCGCGCCGCCGTCGCCGAGCCCGCGCTGCGCGCGGCCGCGCACACCACGGCGACCCTGGAGGGCGTCGCCGACCCGACGCCACGCGTCGAGGTGCTGCGGCCGGGCACGCTGACCACCGTCCAGGACTGGCCCGGCCGCACCGGGCTCTGGCACGTCGGCGTGCCGCCCTGCGGGCCCATGGACGACCTGTCCTTCCGGCTCGGCAACGAGGCGCTGGGCAACGACGAGGGCGCCCCCGGCCTGGAGTGCACCCTGCTCGGCCCGCGGCTGCGCTTCACGCACGCCACGACCGTCTGCGTCACCGGCGCGCCCGTCGCCGTGACCGTGGACGGCCGGCCGGTGCCGCAGTGGGAGCCGGTCACCGTACCGGCCGGCGGCGAGCTGGACGTACCGGCTCCGCAGGGCCCGGGGCTGCGGACGTACGTGCTGTTCGGCGACGGCGGGCTCGACGTCCCCGCGTACCTGGGCAGCGCGGCCACCTTCACCCTGGGGCGGTTCGGCGGCCACGGCGGCCGGGCGCTGCGCTCCGGGGACGTGCTCCACGGAGGCGGGGCCTGCGGCGGTACCCCGGTGCCCGTGGACCGGCGACCGGACTTCACCACCGCGTGGCACGTCGCCGCCGTCGAAGGACCGCACGCAGCGCCCGAGTTCTTCACCGAGGACGACGTCCGCGACTTCTACGCGGCGCAGTGGAAGGTGCACTTCAACTCCGCGCGGACCGGCGTCCGCCTGGTCGGGCCGAAGCCGCGCTGGGCCCGCGCCGACGGCGGTGAGGCGGGGCTGCATCCATCCAACATCCACGACACCCCGTACGCGGTCGGCGCCGTCGACTACACCGGCGACATGCCCGTGCTGCTCGGCCCGGACGGGCCCTCGCTGGGCGGCTTCGTGTGCCCGGCGACCGTCGTCACCGGGCAGCGCTGGAAGCTGGGGCAGCTCCGTCCCGGTGACACCGTGCGGTTCGTGCCGGTCACCGAGGACACGGCGGCCGCCCTGCGGCGCTCCCCCGCCGTCGCGCCGCGCGCCTCCCGGCCCGTGCTCGGCGACGGCGGCGTCCTCGGGCGCCTTCCGGAGGGCGAGGGCCGCCCGTCGGTGACGTACCGGCGCAGCGGCGACGACAACCTGCTCGTCGAGTACGGGCCGATGCAGCTCGACCTCGCCCTGCGGATGCGCGTCCACGCCCTCGCGGAGCACCTGGCCGCCGCCGGACCGCCGGGAGTCGTCGACCTCACGCCGGGCATCCGCTCGCTGCAGGTGCACGTCGACCCGGACGTGCTGTCCACGGCCAAGCTGCTGGACTGCGTGCGCGAGGCGGAGGGGCACCTGCCGCCCGCCGAACGGCTGGTGGTGCCCAGCCGCACCGTCCACCTGCCGCTGTCCTGGGACGACCCCGCCACGCGCGAGGCCGTCGCCCGCTACATGGCGGGGGTGCGGGACGACGCGCCCTGGTGCCCCTGGAACATCGAGTTCATCCGCCGGGTCAACGGGCTGGAGTCGGTGGAGGACGTCCGGCGCACCGTCTTCGACGCGGAGTACCTGGTGCTGGGGCTCGGCGACGTCTACCTGGGCGCGCCCGTCGCGACCCCGCTCGACCCACGGCACCGGCTGGTGACCACGAAGTACAACCCGGCGCGGACCTGGACCGCCGAGAACTCCGTCGGCATCGGCGGCGCCTACCTGTGCGTGTACGGCATGGAGGGGCCCGGCGGCTACCAGTTCGTGGGCCGCACCGTCCAGGTCTGGGGGCGGGGCGCGACGGCCGGGCGGCGGCCGTGGCTGCTGCGGTTCTTCGACCGGATCAGGTGGTTCCCGGTCGAGGCCGGCGAACTGCTGGAGATGCGCGCCGACATGGCCGCAGGGCGCCTGGAACTCCGGGTCGAGGAGGGCGAGTTCGCCCTCGCCGGGCACCAGGCCTTCCTCGACGCCAACGCCGCGTCCATCGGCGCCTTCCGGGCCCGGCAGGCGGCCGCGTTCGCCGCCGAGCGGGACGCGTGGGAGGCGGCCGGGGAGTTCGCCCGTGCGGAGGCGGCCGCGTCCCCGGTGGCGGGCGCGGGCACGGCGGGCGTCACGGTGCCCGAGGGCGGCAGCACGGTCGAGGCGGAGTTCCCGGCGTCGGTGTGGCAGGTCGCGGTCCGTCCGGGTGACCGGGTACGGGCCGGGCAGCGGCTGCTGGCACTGGAGGCGATGAAGATGGAGTCCCCGGTCGAGGCCCCCGTGGACGGCGTCGTGGACGCGGTCCTGGTCACCCCGGGGGACCAGGTCGACGCCGGCACGGTGCTGCTCACGCTGCGCCCCGTGTAGCCCGCCCCTGCTGCGCCTGCTCCGGTGCCCGGCGCCCGGGCGTCCCGCCTTTCCCACCGGTCGCGGCCGGTCCCCCGCGACCGGGGCGCCCGCCCGGGCCGGCCGGACACCACCCCGCCGCCATCCGCCACACCCGCACACCCGCCGCACCCACCTCACCCCGGGCGCCACACCCACGCCCGGATCGGCGCCGGTGCCGTGATCGCGGCGCCGTCCCGGGTAGGGGGGTGGCCGGGCGGGAAGACACCCGTGAAGGAGAACCCGACATGCCCTCTCCGACCCCCTCCGGCACCCCCGCCCTCGACCGGGTCCGGGCCGCGTACGCGCGCATCGCCGAAGTGGACCGCCCCGAGGTGTGGATCACGCTGCGGCCGCAGGCCGAGGTGGAGGCGGAGGCCGCCGCCCTGGACGCCGCGGACCCGCTGCCGCTGGCCGGGACGGTGGTCGCCGTCAAGGGGAACATCGACGTCGCGGGGCTGCCCACGACCGCCGGCTGCCCCTCGTACGCGTACCGGCCGGACGCCGACGCACCCGCCGTGGCGAGGCTGCGCGCCGCCGGCGCGGTGGTGCTGGGGACGACCAACCTGGACCAGTTCGCGACGGGCCTGGTCGGCACCAGGAGCCCGTACGGGGCGGTGCGCAACGCGTACGACCCGGCGCGGGTCAGCGGCGGCTCGAGTGCGGGCTCGGCGGTCGCCGTGGCGCTCGGGATCGTGGACGTCGCCCTCGGCACGGACACGGCAGGTTCGGGGCGGGTGCCCGCCGCGTTCAACGGGATCGTGGGGATCAAGCCGACCCGGGGGCTGGTGCCGACGGAGGGCGTGGTGCCCGCCTGCGCGAGCCTGGACTGCGTCACGGTGTTCGCCCGCACGCTCCCGGAGGCGCAGCGGGCGCTGGGTGTCGTCGCCGACGTGCCGCAGGCGCCGCCGCCCGCCCGCCGTCCGGGGCCGTGGCGCGTGGCGGTGCCGCCCCTGGAGCAGCTCGGGGAGCTCGACCCGGGGTGGGCGGAGGCCTTTTCGTGGACGGCCGGACGCCTGGCCGCCGCGGGCGTGGAGGTGCGCCCGGTGGACCTCACACCGTTCTCCGCCGCGGCGGCGCTGCTCTACGAGGGCGCCTTCGTGGCGGAGCGCTACACCGCCGTGGGTGGCTTCATCGACGAACACACCGGGAGCCCGGACCTGGACCCGACCGTCGCGCGCATCATCACCGCCGCCCGCGACATCCCCGCGCACCGCCTCCTCGCCGACCGTGAGCGGCTGGCCGCGCTCACGGACCGCGCCATGGCCGCACTCGGCGACGCCGACGCGCTGCTGCTGCCGACGGCCCCCGGGCACCCCACGCTCGCCGAGGTCGCCGCCGACCCGGTCGGGACCAACGCCCGCCTGGGCCGGTTCACCAACTCCGCCAACCTGCTGGACATGTGCGGGGTCGCGGTCCCCGCCGGCGAGGTCGGCGGCCTGCCCTTCGGGGTGATGCTGCTGGGCCGCGCCCGCACCGAGGAGCGCCAGAGCGCCATCGCGGGCCTGCTGCGCCCCACCGTCCCCTTCTCGGTCGTCGGCGCGCACCTGTCGGGCCAGCCGCTCAACGGCGAACTGCGGTCCCTGGGCGCCCGGTTGCTGCGTACGACCACGACCGCCGCCGAGTACCGGCTGTACGCCCTGGCGACCACGCCGCCCAAGCCGGGCCTGGTGCGCGTGCCACCGGACGAGGGCGCGACCGTGGAGTGCGAGGTGTGGGAACTCCCCGCCGAGGGCCTCGGCCGGCTCCTGGCAGCGCTCCCCCACCCGATGGCCCTCGGCCCGGTCCGTCTCGTGGACGGCACCATCGTCCCGGGCTTCCTGTGCGAGCCGGCCGCCGTCACGGGCGCCGCCGACATCACCGCGTACGGCGGCTGGCGGGCGTACCTCTCGGCATAGGGGGACGCCGACCCGGCCGGGCGCGCCGCGCGGGGGCGGCGCGCCGCGGTCGTCAGCCCACCGAGGAGTACGCCACGACGCCGCGCAGGAGTCCGTCGACGGCCTTGCGGGCGTTGCGCCGCACCGGGCTGCCCTCGGGGGCGGCGTCGGCGATCTGGCCGAGGACGTCGATGAGCTGCTTCGTCCAGCGCACGAAGTCGCCCGCCGGCATGTCGGCGTCGCGCAGCACCGCGTCCAGGCCGTGCCCGGAGGCCCAGCGGTGGGCGGCCCAGGCGAAGCCGAGGTCGGGTTCGCGCTGCCCGACGCCCTCGGCCTGGTTGATGCGGTGGTCCTCCTCCAGGGCGTCGAGGCGGCCCCAGATGCGGACCATCTCGCCGAGTGCCTGCTTGGCGCTGCCGGAGGGCAGCCGCGGCGGCAGGGCGTCGTCCGCGGAGCGGGACTCGTAGACCAGCGCCGAGGCGCAGGCAGCGAGGTCGGCGGGGCCGAGGCCGTCCCAGACCCCGTCACGGAGGCACTCGCTGGCCAGGAGGTCGAGCTCACCGTAGAGCCGGGCCAGCCGGCGGCCGTCGGCGGTGACCTTCTCGGCCTCGAGGTAGCCGAGGTCGGTGAGCAGGGCGCAGATCCGGTCGAAGGTGCGGGCGATGGTGTTGGTCCGGCCTTCGATGCGGCGCTCGAGCTGCTTGGTGTCGCGCTGGAGCCGCTGGTAGCGCTCGGCCCAGCGGGCGTGGTCCTCGCGCTCGTCGCAGCCGTGGCAGGGGTGCGCGCGGATCTCGGTCCGCAGCCGGGCGATCTCGTTGTCGTCCGCGGCGGCCGAGCGCTGGCGGCGCTGCCGCTGCGGCGCTATGCCGGCCGTACCGGCCTTGGAGCGCATGGCGGAGGCCAGGTCGCGCCGGGACTGGGGGCTGCGCGGGTTGAAGGACTTGGGGATGCGCATCCGGTCCAGCGCCTCGACCGGCACCGGGAAGTCGATCTGCGCGAGCCGCTTGACCTGCCGTTCCGCGGTGAGCACCAGCGGGCGGGGGCCGTCGTGCTGGAACTGGTCGTGCCGGTTGTGGTGGCCGGGGCTGCGGCCGGCGGGCACGCCCGGGTCGAGGACCAGGGCCAGCCCCGCGAACTTCCCTGCCGGGACGTGGATGATGTCGCCCGGGCGGAGCTTCTCCAGCGCGTCCGCCACGGCCACCCGGCGCTGGTTCGCGCCCTGCCGGGACAGCTCGGCCTCGCGGTCCTTCAGCTGCCGGCGCAGCGACATGTACTCGTCGAAGTCACCGAGGTGGCAGGTCATGGAGGACCGGTAGCCCTCCAGGCCCTCCTCGTTGCGCTGCACCTGGCGGGAGATGCCGACCACCGAGCGGTCGGCCTGGAACTGCGCGAACGAGGTCTCCAGCAGCTCACGGGAGCGGTGCCGCCCGAACTGGCCGACGAGGTTGACGGCCATGTTGTACGAGGGCTTGAAGGAGGAGCGCAGCGGATAGGTGCGCGTGCCGGCCAGACCCGCCAGGTGGACGGGGTCGAAGGCGCGCTGCCACAGCACGACCGCGTGGCCCTCGACGTCGATGCCACGGCGTCCGGCACGGCCGGTGAGCTGCGTGTACTCGCCGGGGGTGACGTCGGCGTGGGTCTCGCCGTTCCACTTGACGAGCTTCTCCAGGACCACGGAGCGGGCGGGCATGTTGATGCCCAGCGCCAGCGTCTCGGTGGCGAAGACGGCCTTGACCAGGCCCTTCACGAAGAGCTCCTCGACGACCTCCTTGAAGGTCGGCAGCATGCCGGCGTGGTGCGCGGCGATGCCCCGCTCCAGGCCCTCCAGCCACTCGAAGTAGCCGAGGACGTTCAGGTCCTCGTCGGGGATGGACTTGGTGCGCTCCTCGACGATGGCCCGGACCTTCGCCCGGTTCTCCTCGTTGTTGAGCCGCAGGCCCGCGTGGAGGCACTGCTGCACCGCCGACTCGCAGCCGGCGCGGCTGAAGATGAACGTGATCGCGGGCAGCAGCCCCTCCGCGTCCAGCCGCTCGATGACCTCGACCCGGCTGGGCGTCCAGATCCTGCGCTGCTGGCGCCGCTCGCGCTCGCGGTCGGCCTCGCGCATCCTGCCGCCGCGCCGGTCGCGGCCGTTGAAGGCGCGCTGGTTCTCCGTGCGGGCCAGCCGCACCAGGTCGGGGTTGACGGCGGCGCGCTGCCCGCCCGTGCCGGTGCCCTGCTCCTCCTCGAACAGGTCGTACATCCGGCGGCCCGCCAGGACGTGCTGCCACAGCGGCACCGGGCGGTGCTCGGAGACGATGACCTGCGTGTCACCGCGGACGGTGTCCAGCCAGTCGCCGAACTCCTCGGCGTTGGAGACGGTCGCGGAGAGCGACACCAGGGTCACGGACTGCGGGAGGTGGATGATGACCTCCTCCCAGACCGCGCCGCGGAAGCGGTCGGAGAGGTAGTGCACCTCGTCCATGACCACGTAGCCGAGGCCGTCGAGGGCCTGGGAGCCCGCGTACAGCATGTTGCGGAGCACCTCGGTGGTCATGACCACGATCGGCGCGTCCCCGTTGACGCTGTTGTCGCCGGTCAGCAGGCCGACCCGCTCGGCGCCGTAGCGCTTGACGAGGTCGGTGAACTTCTGGTTCGACAGCGCCTTGATGGGGGTGGTGTAGAAGCACTTGCGGCCCTCGCGGAGGGCCAGGTGGACCGCGAACTCGCCCACGATGGTCTTTCCGGAGCCGGTGGGTGCCGCCACCAGCACGCCCTTGCCGGCCTCGAGGGCCTGACAGGCCTCGATCTGGAAGGGGTCCAGGCCGAACTCGTACAGCTCGCGGAAGCCCGCGAGTGCGGTGGCCTGCTCGGCGGCGCGGAGCCGGGAAGCGGCGTACCGCTCGGCGGGAGACATCTCGTCGTTCATCTTGAAAACGAGACTACCGGGCCGCACTGACAGCCGACATGATCTTTTTGCCGAAGCAAAACCCGAGGCGCGGAGGCCGGGCGTGTCGCGCCCGCCCCACCCCCGCGCCTCGCGCCCGGGAAACTCAGATGGTGGTGAGGTACTGCTCCACCAGCGGGACCTTGAAGGCGTCCTTCACCCCGGCCAGGCCGCCGGGCACGCCCTGGTCCGGCTTGACGATGTAGCTCTGGGTGGCGCTGGGCCGCCACGGGTCGGAGAAGTCCAGGGCCGGGCCCAGCCCGGGGTCGAACCCCTTCTGCCGGCGGTGCGCCGCGATGATGCCCTCCCTGCTGAGGTCCTCCGCCTCGCAGGCCGACTTCAGGTCCTGGACGGCGACGGCCATCGTGTTGTGCCCGGTCTCCAGTCCCTGGTCCAGCGGGTCCCCCGGGTAGCGGCGCTTGTAGTCCGCGACGAGCTTCCTGACCTCGGGGGTGTCGCTGGTCATCGCCGGGGTGGGGGCGACGAGCTGCAGCATCTTCAGCAGCGCCGGCGCGGCGGGGGTCTTCAGCAGCTGCGGGTCGTAGCCGACGGCGCTGCCGAGGAACGGCACGTCGAGCCCGCCCGCGGCGGCGGCGCCGACCGCCGCGGCGGTCTGCGCGGGGCTGGTGCTGATCAGGACGGCCTTCACGCCGGCCTCGCCGAGCTCGCGCACCTCCTCGGACAGGTCCTTGCGCGTCGGCCCGACCTTCTTCTCGACGAGGGTCATGCCGCGCTTGTCGGCGACGAACCTGGCCCCGCGCCGCGCGTTGCTCCCATAGTCGCCCTCGAGGTAGATGTAGCCGACCCGGTCGCCCGGCCCGAGGCCCTGGGTGTCCGCCAGGTACTCGAAGCCGTTGATCATGTCGACGTCGTAGGTGGCGTTGATGGTCGTCAGGGTGGGCTGGCCGAGCAGGGCCGAGGAGTAGCCCAGCGACGTCGTCATGACGTCGTCGACCTCGATGCTGTCGAGCAGGGCATTGATGATCGTCGAGCCCAGGAGGCCCGGCATCGCGGCGATCTTCGGCTCCATCTCGCCGTAGTGGACGACGGCGGTGTCGACGTCGTAGCCGTGGTCGCGGACGAGCAGCTTGAGCTTGCGGCCGCACACGCCGC
Organism: Streptomyces sp. NPDC059718; assembly: GCF_042733315.1. Lineage (NCBI taxonomy): Bacteria > Bacillati > Actinomycetota > Actinomycetes > Kitasatosporales > Streptomycetaceae > Streptomyces > Streptomyces sp. NPDC059718. Next base: position 26,035 of record NZ_JBHWGA010000006.1, on the reverse strand, counting down.
CCTTGGCGTTGACCTGGTCGACGTAGAGCTTCTCCGCCTGCAGCACCGAGCGGCCCAGCGGGCCGTACGGGCCGGACAGGTCGGTGAGGACGCCCAGGGTGATGGTGGAATCGGTGATGCCGGGCCCCGTCTTCACACCGTTCGCGTCGACCGGACCGTCGTCCGCGGTGCCCTTGTCCCCGCCGCAGGCCGTGAGGACGCAGGTGAGGGCGGCGGTGAGGACGACGGTGGACCTGAGGCGCTGTTTCCGGGTCACGGTGTGCTTGCTCCTGGAGGGGTGGGCCGCGGGGGGCCGTCGCGTGCGCGGCCGGGGGCCGGCGTCCGGGGCCGGTGATGCGGGAGCTCCATGGGAAGAGATGGCGGGCGCTTCGGCGAGGGGCGGGGGCGTTTCTGGTCGCGGTTCCCAACGGCGGCGGGGCCCCGCTGTGCAGCGGCACCGCCCGAGCCGTCCCGTACGACCGCGTGTTCGGTGATGTGTGGGTTCTGTCCGGATGTCGGTCACGTTTGCGTCACCTGTCTTCCGGGGCCGGACTACCAGCCGGTAGGAATGCCGTGCGGATGCCCGCCCACCCGGGCTCCGCGCCCGCAGAGCCGAGAGGAAGATCGGATGGCCACGCCCGCCACGACGCGTCCGATGTGCACCGCGGGCATCGCGGGCGCCCCCGGGCGGGAACACCGCGAGATGCTGAGAGCCGCCGCGCTGCAGGTGCGCGCGCAGGTCGGGCCGGTGGCGGCGGACATCGTCGAGCGGATCCGGGACCGGCACCCCGCCTACCGGGAGCCGGCGCTGGCACCGTCCGGGCTGCTGGCGGAGACCGAGGGTTCGGTCGCCGCCGTCCTGGACTCGCTCGCCGACCCGGGGCGCTCCGCGGTGTCCGCCGCGTACCTGTCGTGGGTGGGGGAACGCCGGGCGTGGCAGGGGTTCCCCCTGGAGCCGATGATGGGCGCCTGCCGTACGGCCGGTGACGCGCTGTGGCTGGCGCTGGTCCGGGCCGGGGAGGGCCGGGGGCCCGAGGGGACGCAGCTGATCGCCCGCGCCGCCGCGGAGGTCTGGGACCTGTTCGAGCGGGACAGCCGCCTGATGGCCGACGCCTATCTGCGGGCCCGCGGCGAGGTGACGTTCCACCGGCAGCGCGGCCGCAGGGCGCTGGAGGGGCTCCTCGCCGGCCGGGTGGACGCCCCGGGCCTCGCCGAGGCCGCGGACGCCCTCGGCCTGCCCGAGCGCGGCCGCTTCACGGTCGCCGTCGTGCGCGGCACGACGGGGGCCTCGCTGCCCGTACGGCGGCGGACCGGGGTGCCCGCCGGGGTGCGGGTGCACCGGGCGTTCCCGGTCGGCGGCGAGGTGCTCCTGGCCGAACTGGGCGACCTGACGCTCGGCGACTTCGCGGCCGCGCTGGAGGTGCCCACCGGGACGCGGGCGGGCCTGAGCCCGGAGGTGGACCGGCTGGGCGCCGTCGGGCACGCCAGGGAGCTCGCCGAACTCGCGCTGCGCACCTGCACCCGGGACGGCGAGGTGGCCGTCCTCGACCGCCGCTACCCGGCCGGGCTGCTCGCCCGCCGCCCGGACGTCGCGAGCGAGGTCGCCGCCGGCGTCCTGGGCGGGCTGCGGGACGTGGAGGCCACGGAGGCCACCGTGCTCCTGGAGACCCTGGGGGCATGGCTGGACACCGACGGTTCAGTCGAGAAGGCCGCGACCGCCCTGTTCTGCCACGCCAACACCGTGCGCAGGCGGCTGCGGCGACTGGAGGAGCTCACCGGACGCTCCGTGTCGCGGCCGCGCGACGTGGTGCACCTGGCGCTCGCCCTGGACGCCGAGCGGATCTCCGCGGCGCACGGCCCGGGAGCGCCCCGGTGACGGCGCGTCCGCAGCCGCAGGACGAGGCGGTTCGGGAGCTGCTGCGGACGGCAGCGCTGCGGATGAAGGAGCGGACCGGCGAGCTGTCGGAGCGGGTCATGGCCCGGCTGCACACCGAGGTCCCCGGCTTCGTGGACCACGCCGACGACCCCGACTGCTCCCTCGACGGCTTCGCGACGATGATCACCATGCACCTGGACCGGCTCGTCGACCCGGAGCGCGACGCGGCCGCGGCCCGGCACATGCGGGAGGCCGGCCGCCGCCAGGCCGAGCGGGGCATGCCGCTGGAGCTGCTGGCGCACGTCTTCGGGGTGGGCGGCGCGGTCGTGTGGCAGGACCTCGTCGACACCGTCGCCGCGCACCATCCCGGCGACATCCCGCTCATGGTGCACATCGCCCCGCGGATGTGGGGGTTCCGCCGGCGCACGACCGCGATCCTGGCCGACGCCTACCGCGAGACGCCGGGCGACGGCGGGGCCGGCGGCAGCAGGCGGGCCGCCCGCGTGCTGGGCGCCCTGCTCGAAGGACGCACCGAGAGCCTCGGCGTGGGCGCCGCCGCCCAGGCCCTGGGCGTACCGGGCGACGGCCGTTTCGTGGTCGCGGTGACCAGCGTGCGGGCCTCGGCCTCCGGCACTCCCGGCGACGACGCCTTCCCGGTGGGCGCCGGCAGCCGGGTGCTGCGGGCGCCCCGCGGCACGGGCGAGGTCCTGGTCGTCCTGCTCGGCGACCGGTCCCCCGAGGCGCTCGCCGCGCTCCTGGGTGCCGTCCCCGGGCTGCGGGCGGGGGTCAGCCCGGTCGTCCGCGGCCTGGCCCAACTGCACCGGGCCTTGACGCTCGCCGAACTGGCGCTGCCCACGTGCGCCTCCGACGGCGAGGTGGCGCTGTGGGAGGAGCGGATGCCGACGGTCGTGGCCGCCTCGGACCGGCGGCTCGCCGGCGAACTGGCCGAGCGTGTCCTCGGCCCGCTGCGGGAGCTCGCCGACGAGGAACGCGAGTCCCTGCTGGGCACCTTCGCCACGTGGATGGAGTGCGACGGCTCCCCCCGGGCCGCCGCCGAGCGCATGGACTGCCACCGCAACACGGTCCTCAACCGCCTGCGCCGCCTGGAACTCCTCACCGGCCGCCGCCTCACCCACCCCCGCGAACTCGTCGACCTCACCCTGGCCGTCGACACCCTCCGCTCCACCCCCGCCGCCTGAGCCCCCACGACCCCCTCGCCCACGGCTCCCCCGGACGTCCGGCGCTTCTGCCGCCAGGGAGGTGGCGGATGCCGTGGACACGTCCGGGGACGGCCACCACACGGTCGCCGACGTACGTGAGGTGACGGGGCGCCGGCCCGTGCGGCTGCGGGCCGTGGTCCCCCGCCGCCGAGTGGGCGCCGGGGCAGGGGACGCGGTGAGGGACTCCGGCCGGCGCGGCCGGTGGCCGGGGTGCGGACGCCCGGGGGCTTCCCGGCCCCCCGGAGCGGTGCACGCCGAGACGGGCGGCCGGCTGCAGCTGGCCGTGCCCGCCGGGCGCAGCCCGACGACCTCGACCCCGCGGCTCGGCACCGCGCTACTGCGGCGCCAGCAGGCGCAGCGCCCCCGGTACGGTGCGCGCGGTCAGGGGCAGGGGGCCCAGCGGCTCACCGTCGGCGTAGCCGGTGATGCCGTCGGCGGCGAGGGTGATCGCGGCCGCGCGGTGCACCGTCACCACGGGGTGGCCGAGGTGGGTGCCGCGGTAGACCCTCGGGAAGACGCGCAGCAGCGTGCCGCGGCTGCACGGCCCGACCACGCACACGTCGAAGCGCCCGTCGTCGAGTTCGGCTCCGGCGCAGATCCGCATGCCGCCGCCGTACGAGGTGCCGTTGCCGACGGCCACGAGGGTCGCCTCGATCTGCATCTCGGCGCCGTCGTCGAGGGTGATCCGGTATGGGATGGGGCGCAGCGCGGCCAGTTCCGCCAGCATCGCCACGTCGTAGCGCAGCCGCCCGCTGGGCCAGCGCAGCCGGTTGCCGCGGTCGTTGACCCGGGAGTCGAAGCCGGAGGCGAGGACCGTGCCGAACCACCGTTCGCCGGCGCGGCCGAGGTCGATCTCGCGGACGGTCTCCTCCTTCAGCGCCCGCGCGATGGCCTCCCCGGCCGCGGCGGGCTCGCGTATCGGCAGTCCCGTCGCCCGCGCGAAGTCGTTGCCCGTGCCGACCGCGACGACGCCGAGCGGCGTGCCGGTCCCGGCCACGGCCTGCAGGGCCAGCGACACCATGCCGTCTCCGCCGACCGCGACCAGCGCGTCGGTGCCGTCCGCGACGGCCTCGCGGGCCCGCGCCAGGGCGTCGGCCGCGTCGGTGCCGACGACGGTGCGCACGCCGAAGCCCGCGCGGCGCAGTGCGTCCGCGGCCGGTCCGGCGGCGCGGGCGCCCCGGCCACGGCCCGCGGTGGGGTTGGCGATGAGGGTGATCTCGCTGGTCACGCGCGGACCCTACCGTGCGGTAGCCCACCCGTCGAGATCACCGGCGCCCCTTCTTCCTTAGGGGTCGTGATCACCTCGGGGCCTGGTGCCGAACAAGCCCATGACCTTCGCGGCGTCGAAGGGCGACCACTGCCGACGGCCGCCTGCACCCCATGACGACGGGGCCCCGCCCGGATGGTCCGGGCGGGGCCCCGCCCCGGGTCACGCGGCGTCAGGTCGCGTCGTCGAAGTCGCCGGAGCGGCGTCCGTCCTCGACGGGCCCGGCCTGCTCGGGCACGGAGGCCGTGACGCGCTCGCCGGTGCCGATCGACTCCGGGGTGAGGTCCAGCTCGGAGGCCTCGTCGTCGGAGAGTTCCGCGTCGGGGTTGCGCCAGCGCCGACGCCGGTCGTTGACCAGGCTGAAGGCGACCGCGCCGAAGTAGAGGACGACGATCGGACCGGACAGGGCGATCATGCTGACCGGGTCGGTGGTCGGCGTCGCGACGGCGCCGAAGACGAAGACGCCCATGACCACGGCCCGCCACCAGCCCGCCATGCGGCGGCCGCTGACCATGCCGACCAGGTTGAGCATGACCAGGAGCAGCGGCAGTTCGAAGGCGAGACCGAAGACCAGCACCATGCGGATGGTGAAGTCCAGCACTCCGTCGAGCTTCAGGAGGTTGGACGAGCCCTCGGGCGTGAAGCTGATCAGCACCTTGATGCTGACCGGCATGATCTTGTACGCGAGGAGGGCGCCGCCCAGGAAGAGCGGGAGCGCCGCGCCCACGAACATGTACGTGTACTTGCGCTCGTTCCGGTGCAGGCCGGGGGCGATGAAGGCCCACAGCTGGTACAGCCAGACCGGACTGGCGCCGATGACGCCGGCCATGAAGCAGACCTGCATCGTGAGCGCGAACGGCGCCGTCAGCGAGTCGAACGTGACGATGGCGCAGTTGCCGCCGCTGCTGACGACCCCGGGGCCGCACTTGGGTACCGGGGAGGCCAGGAACTCCAGGAGTTGCTGGCTGTAGAAGGCGGCCACGATCGCCACGACGACGATCGCGAGCACACTCTTGGCGAGCCGGTTGCGCAGCTCACGCAGGTGTTCCACGAGGGGCATGCGCCCCTCGGGGTCCTTCGTCGGCTTACTGCGGGCAGACTTGAGCAACCCAGGTCCTCATCTCAAGCGGTGGCCGGCGTCCCCGCCGGCGGCCCGTACCTGTGTCGTCGTGTCAGCTCTGCGTCTGGCGGGGCTGCTGGGTCTCGGAGACCGGGCGGGCGCTGGCGACGTCACCGGGCGCGGCCTGGATGGTCTTCGGCGCTTCCTGGGCGTCGGCGGGCGCGTCGGCCGGCGCCTGCGGGGCCGCCGCGTCGTCCGACTTCATCGCCTTCGCCTCGCTCTTCAGGATGCGCATCGACTTCCCAAGGCCGCGGGCCATGTCCGGGAGGCGCTTGGCCCCGAACAGCAGCAGAACGACGACAAGGATGAGGATGATCTCAGGGGCGCCGAGCCTGCCGAACATAAGCTTTACCTTCTCACCGAGGCGGCATGGGTTCTTGAGCAGCGGGCTCCGGGTCCGTGGACACGGTGTCCGCTCTGCCAGCGATCGTAACCTGCGGGGGTAAACGCCTGGCAATCCCCCGGCGTCCTTGCCGTTGCCGCCCCCGCCGCGCTCTCCCGGGGCCGCTTCAGCAGCGTACCTTCCTGGAGAGGGGAGGACGAGGGTGCCGCGGACGGCGGCGACCCGGCGTCCGCGGGCACGGCCTGCGGGACGGCGTCGTCAGCGCGACAGTTCGCCGGCGCCGCGCGCCAGCGGCTCCGCGGCCCGCCGCAGGTCCTCGGAGGCCTGTCGCAGGCGGTCGCTGCTGCGCCCCACCTGCCGGGCGAGGCCGCGCACCTCGGCGTACACACGCAGAGCCAGGACACCGAGCACGAGCAGGCCGGCGGTCGCGAGGCCGACGTACAGGTAGAGCCACCACATGGCAGCCGAGCGTAGCGGCTCAGCCGGTGTGCAGCCGCATCGTGCGGACGCCGCCGTCGGTGAGGAGCTCCACGATGCGGTCGCCCGCCGGCTTGCGGACGGAGGAGCCGCAGTCGGGGCAGGTGAAGGAGTAGAAGGTGGTCCGGTGGCTGCCGCCGATGGCCAGCCGCAGGGCGTCGGCCGACAGTTCGAAGCTGGTCCGGCACTCCGGGCAGGAGGCCCTGAAGATCACCCCGGGCAGGGCCGTGCCGGGGTCGCCGACGGTACCGAGGGTGTCGAGGGTGTCGAGGTCGTCCATGCCGGCGCTCCCCTCACTCGCCGTAGGCCGCGAGGGCCTGGGCGGCGGCGTCGCGGGCGCTGCCGGCGAGTCCGGCCGGGGAGACGATCCGCCCGTCGCGGCCGAGCCGCAGCGCGAGACGGCGCAGCGAGCCCGGGTCGGGGGTGCGCAGGGTGACCCGCAGGCCGCCGTCGGGGAGTTCCTCGGCGAGGTCGTGCGGGTAGTACTCGGCGACCCAGCGGCCGCCGGGGCCGACCTCGATCACGACCTCCGGGTCGTCGCCGGCCGGCTGCACCAGCCCCTGGGACAGGTCGCGCGGCTCGACGCGCGGCGGGTCGCTGGGCGTGTCCAGCAGCCGGATCTCGGCGACCCGGTCCAGCCGGAAGGTGCGCCGGTCCTCCGACAGGTAGCACCAGCCCTCGAAGTAGGTGTGGCCGACCGCGAACAGCCGGATCGGGTCGACCTCGCGCTCGGTGAGCTCGTCCCGGGACGGCGAGTAGTAGCGGATCCACAGCCGGCGCCGTTCGGCGATGGCGCGGTCGACGTCGGCGAAGACGCTGCCCTCGGACTCGAAGGTGACCGACAGCCGGGAGGACGCGCCGGCCGCCTCGCCGGCCGCGCCCTCGATCTTGGCGGTGGCGCGCAGCAGCGCCTGCCGGTCGCTCTCCCGCAGCCCGGGCAGGTTGGCGACGGCACGGGCGGCGACCAGCAGCGCGGCGGCCTCGTCGGCGGCCAGCCGCAGCGGCTGCGCGACGTCGTCCACGTTGTGCCACCAGATCCGCTCGCCGTCGGTGTCGATGTCGAGCAGGTCGCCGCCCCGGAAGCTCGTGCCGCACAGCGGCAGCACGTTCAGGTCGCCGATCAGCTCGGCCTCGGTGACCCCGAACGCGCGGGCCACGTCGCTCACGCGGGCGCCGGGGCGCTCGCGCAGATACGTCACCAGGGACAACATCCGGCGCGTCTGGTCGATCGCGTTGGCCATCTCTCCGTACTCCCCCGCTCAGCCCTTGGCGACGGCACGCAGCCGGTCCACGACGTCGGCCCGCAACTCGTCGGGCCCCAGTACGACCACGTCCGGGCCGAACTCCACCAGCCAGGCGTCCAGTCCGTGCCCGTACGGGATCTCCAGCTCGTCCCAGTCGGCGTCGACCGGCAGTATCTCCACCGCGCGGGCCCGCAGCGGGTACCCGGAGTCGCGGCGCAGCCGGATCCTGGCGGTCGCGGTCGCGCCTTCCCCGGCCCAGCTGGCGACGGCGGCGCGCACGTCGACGTGGTCGGGCACCTCGGTGGTGAAGGCGCCGCCGCGGGTGCGGACCCGGCCGGTGATCCGGGAGAGCCGGAAGACGCGTACGGCGGACCGGTCGCGGTCCCAGCCGGCCAGGTACCAGTGGCCGCGCCAGCACTCCAGCGCCCAGGGCTCGACCTGGCGGGGCTCGGGGCGCACGGCGTTGGCCTTGCGGTAGTCGAAGGAGACGGGGCGGCGCTCACGGGTGGCGACCATCAGCGGCTCGAACGCCGGCTCGGGGGTGGGGATGCGGGGCTCCAGGGCACTGTGCCCGGCCGCCTCCCGCGCGCCGTCGTCGCCCTCGTCATGGAAGGGCACGCCCGCGGCCCGCAGCTTCTGCAGGGCTCCGCTGGCGGCCTCGGCGAAGCGCGCCTGCTGCCAGACCTTCGCGGCCAGGCTCAGCGCGGCGGCCTCCTCGGCGTCCAGGGCGATCTCGGGGAGGCGGTTGCGGTCACGGCGGGCGAGGTAGCCGATCTCACCGTCGAGGCTCTCCACCGTCTCGATGACCATGCCGAGCTCGCGCAGGTCGTCCTTGTCGCGCTCGAACATGCGGTTGAACGCCTCGTCGGAGCCGATCTCGTGGTACGCCTCGATGGACGCGCGCAGCTCCCGCTTGCTGACCGGGCGCCGGGTGTTCATCAGGCACAGCGCCAGGTTCATCAGCCGCTCGGCCTTGGCAATCGCCACTCGAAGCAACCTTCTTCCGTGTTCAGCTCTCCGTCGAGACCCTATCGCGACCGGGCCGCGTGGCTGAAGCGAAGGCCGGTTCCGGTGACCGCCCCTGCCGGCCCACCGCACGACGGAGCCCCCGCCGGGCCGGCGGTGCCGGTCGGCGGGGGCTCCGGGCCGTGGTCGGGCCGGACGCCGCTCAGACGGACAGCAGGTCCACCACGAAGATCAGCGTCTCACCCGGCTTGATGAGCGGGCTCGGGCTCTGGTTGCCGTAAGCCAGGTGCGCGGGGATGGTCAGCTCACGACGGCCGCCGACCTTCATGCCCTGCACGCCCTGGTCCCAGCCCTTGATGACCCGGCCGCCGCCCAGCGGGAAGCTGAAGGGAGAGTTGCGGTTCCAGCTGGCGTCGAACTCCTCGCCGGTGCTGAAGGCCACGCCGACGTAGTGGACGGTGACGTTCTGACCCGCCTTCGCCTCGGCGCCCTCGCCCTCCCAGATGTCCCTGATCACCAGTTCGGCCGGCGGCTCACCGCCGGGGAAGTCGATCTCGGGCTTCTCGATGCTCACGTACGTGCTCCTAAAGAGGTGCGGACAACCTGCTTAGTCTTACATCACCGCGAGGATGTCGAGGCTGAACACCAGCGTGGACTTGGCCGGAATGCCCGGCTGCGCCTTGTCGCCGTAGCCCAGGTCCGGCGGCACCACGAGCATGACGCGGCTGCCGACCTTCTTGCCCACCAGGCCCTCCTGCCAGCCCTTGATCAGCTGCTGCAGCGGGAACTGGGCCAACTGGCCGTTCTTGTAGCTGGAGTCGAACTCCTTGCCGCCGTCCCACACCACACCCTTGTACTGCAGCAGCAGGGTGTCGGTGGGCTTGACCGCCGCGCCGTCGCCCTCCAGCACGTAGTTGGCGACCAGCTTGGCAGGCGCGGCCGTCTTGGGGACCTCGATGGAGGGCGCCTGGCCGTCGGTGTTGGTGCCGACCTTGGGCAGCTTGGCGTCGTTCTGCGGGACGGCCTTGCCCTGGGCGGAGCTCTTGCCGTTGAAGGTGTCCACCACGTCGACGACGAAGACCAGCGTGTCGGTACCCTTGATCCCGGCGTCCGGCTGCCCCTGCTCGCCGTAGCCCAGGTTCGGGGGGATCGCCAGCTCCACCCGGTCGCCGACCTTCTTGCCCACCAGGGCCTTGTCCCAGCCCTGGATGACCCGCCCGACGCCGATCGGGAAGATGGCCGGCGCGCCCCGGTCCCAGGAGTTGTCGAAGACCTTGGCCGTGTCCCAGATCTGCCCGAGGTAGTTCGCCTGGAGGTAGTCACCCGAGGCGACGGTGGTGCCGTTGCCCTGGATCACCGTCTTGACGGCCAGGTCCTTGCTCGGCTGGCCCGGTCCCTTGGCGACCGTCGGCTTCTCGCCGAACTTCGTACCGGCGGTGATGTCCGGCAGCGGGCCGTCCACGATCTTCACCGGCGCGGACGCGGAGGCGGAACCCGACGGGCTGGCGCTGGTCGCGGACTTGCCGGACTTGTCGTCACCGCAGCCGGCGAGGGTGAGCAGGCCGGCAGGGACGGCGAGGAGAAGAGAGCGTCGGCGCACGGGGATCCCCATCAGGTCGATCTTGCGTTGTCTGGCGTGCGCGCCACTCTACGGCGTGGGCGGGGCCCCGTACGAACACGTACGGGGCCCCGCGTCGCCTGTGCCACCGCCGCTACATACCGGCGATGAGCTTCTCCACCCGGTCGTCCACCGACCGGAACGGGTCCTTGCACAGCACCGTGCGCTGCGCCTGGTCGTTGAGCTTCAGGTGCACCCAGTCGACGGTGAAGTCGCGCCGCTGCTCCTGGGCACGGCGGATGAAGTCGCCGCGCAGCCGCGCCCGCGTCGTCTGCGGGGGCACGGACTTGGCCTCGAAGATCTTCAGGTCGTTGCAGATCCGCTTGGCCTGACCCCGCTTCTCCAGCAGGTAGTACAACCCGCGGCGGCGGTGGATGTCGTGGTACGCGAGGTCTATCTGCGCGATGCGCGGGTGCGACATCGTGATGTTGTCCCGCGCCCGGTAACGCTCGATCAGGCGGTACTTCATCACCCAGTCGATCTCGGTGCCGATCTTGTCCAGGTCACCGCTGCCGATCGACTCCAGGGTCCGGCCCCACAGTTCGAGGACCTGTTCGATGACACCGCTGCGGATGCCGCGCCGGTCGCAGAAGTCCACCGCCTTGGAGTAGTACTCCTCCTGGATCTCCAGGGCCGAGGCCTCCCGGCCCGAGGCGAGACGGACCTTGCGCTGGCCCGTTATGTCGTGCGACACCTCGCGGATCGCCCGGATCGGGTTCTCCAGCGTCAGGTCCCGCATCACGGTGCCCGCCTCGATCATGCGCAGCACCAGGTCGGTCGCGCCGACCTTCAGCAGCATGGTCGTCTCGGACATGTTGGAGTCGCCCACGATGACGTGCAGCCGCCGGTAGCGCTCGGCGTCCGCGTGCGGCTCGTCCCGGGTGTTGATGATGGGCCGGGAGCGGGTCGTGGCGGAACTGACGCCCTCCCAGATGTGCTCCGCGCGCTGACTGACGCAGTAGACCGCGCCACGCGGGGTCTGCAGCACCTTGCCCGCGCCGCACAGCAGCTGCCGGGTGACCAGGAAGGGGATGAGGATGTCCGCGAGGCGGGAGAACTCCCCGTGCCGGGCGACGAGGTAGTTCTCGTGGCACCCGTAGGAGTTCCCCGCGGAGTCGGTGTTGTTCTTGAAGAGGTAGACGTCGCCCGCGATGCCCTCCTCGTGCAGGCGCCGTTCTGCGTCCACCAGGAGGCCCTCGAGGATGCGCTCCCCCGCCTTGTCGTGGGTGACGAGTTCCGTCACGTTGTCGCACTCGGGAGTGGCGTACTCCGGGTGCGAACCCACGTCGAGGTAGAGACGGGCGCCGTTGCGGAGGAAGACGTTGCTGCTGCGACCCCATGACACGACACGGCGGAAGAGGTACCGCGCCACCTCGTCCGGGGACAGACGCCGCTGTCCCCGGAACGTGCACGTGACGCCGTACTCGTTCTCCAGCCCGAAAATGCGGCGGTCCATGATGAGACCTTACGCCTGATGCGTGGACCTCAAACCGGGTTCGACCGCGGCGATTCGATCTTTTTCTGTCCCGCTTGCCGGGTTTGGAACCGTGAGGTAGCGCCCACTGGCCAGCAGCACCACCAGCGCCGCCACCCCGCCGGCACCCGCCACGCCGAAGGCCGCCGCGGTCCCACCGTACTGCGCGGCCGGTCCCGCGACCGCCGTGCCGACCGCCGCGCCCACCCCGAACGTGGTGACGATCCATGAGAACGCCTCGGTCACCGTGCCCACCGGGGCGTGCCGGTCGACCACCACGAACGCGCAGGCCAGCGAGGGCGCCAGGAACAACCCCGCCAGCACCGCCAGGCCCGACATCGCCGCGACACCCGGCACCAGCGCCAGCGGCAGGTAGCACACGGCCAGACCCGCCATCAGCAGCCGCAGCCGCCGCTCGGGGACCCCGGCCCACTGCCGCGCCCCGTAGAACACCCCGCCGGCCAGCGCCCCGGCGCCGATCCCCGACAGCACGTAGCTGGAGACCATCCCGCCGCCGTGGCCGTCGGCGTACGCGACCGCGGCCACCGCGATCGAGCCCAGCGCCAGCCCCACGAAGAAGAACGAGCCGACCAGCGCGCGCAGGCCCGGCGCGCGCAGCGGCCCCAGCCAGTCCGGGGTGCGCGGCTGCGTCCGCCACGCCCGCGACGGCGGCGCGGTGACCACGCTCAGCGCCCCCGCCACACCGACCGCCGCGATCCACAGCAGCGCCGCCGTCTCCGAGAACGCCGCCACCAGCAGCGTCACCAGCAGCGGCCCGACCGCGAACATGACCTCCTGCGCGGCCGCGTCCAGCGCGTAGGCCGCGTGGATCCGGTCCTCGCGCTTGAGCACGCCCGGCCACAGCGCCCGCAGCCCGCCCTCCAGGGGCGGGGTGAAGAAGCCCGCGACCAGCATCGCGGCGTACGCCAGGGGCAGCGGCCGGGGCCCGGAGAGCGCGAAGACGGCCATGCCCACGGCCGAGACCACCGCCGCCGGGAACATCACCCTCGGCTGCCCCAGGCGGTCCACCGCCCGCCCCAGCAAGGGTTGCCCGACCGCGTTGGCGAGGCCGTAGACGGCCGACAGCGCCCCCGCCAGGGCGAAGTCGCCGCCCTGCGCGCGGGTCAGCAGCACGATGCCCAGGGCCGCCGTCGCGTTCGGCAGCCGGCCGACCAGGGTGCCGGTCAGCAGCCGCACCGCGTGCCTGGCCCGCAGCAGGTCCGCGTAACCGGTCCCCATGCCCGCCCCTTTGCTAGTTGTACGTATAACGTCGTGGGTCATACGTACCATGAGCCCAGTCCACCGGTCCAGCCGCACACCCCGCCGCCACCCGCCCACCCAGCCGAAAGAGGCCCCCACGGTGACCGACACAGCGCGCCCGACCTCACGCGACGTCGCACGCGCCGCCGGCGTCTCCCAGGCCACCGTCTCCCTCGTCCTCGGCGACAAATGGCGCGGCCGGGTCTCCGAACGCACCGCCGACACCGTCCGCACCGCCGCCCGCGACCTCGGCTACCGGCCCAACCTCGCCGCCCGCAACCTCCGCCTCGGCCGCACCCGCACCGCGCTCCTGGTCGTGCCCACCCTCACCAACGAGTACTTCGCCCGCGTCTACACCGGCGCCGCCCGCGTCGCCGACGACCACGGCTTCGGCGTCGTCCTCTACCCCTCCCCCGAAGGCGTCGGCCCCGCCCGCGACCCCTTCGGCTCCGCCCGCGCCGCCCTCGACGGCATCATCGCCTCCTCCATGGCCGCCGACGCCCTCGCCGCCATCGGCGACGGCGGACTCCCCCTCGTCATGCTCGACACCGACCCCGCCGCACCCGGCCCCGCCGCCACCGTCAACCTCGCCATCGCCGACGGCATGCGCCAGATCACCCGGCACGTCCTCGGCCTCGGCCACCACCCCTTGGGCATCGCGCACCTCGCCGCCGACATCGACACCTGGACCTTCCACGAACGCGCCCAGGCCCTCGCCGACGCCCTCGGCACCACCCCGCCCACCGAACGCTCCCCGCTCACCTACGAGGACGCCCGCCGGGCCACCGAACGCCTCCTCACCCGGCCCGGCCCACCCCCCACCGCCCTCATCTGCGACGACGACGTCCTCGCCGTCGGCGCCTGCAAGGCACTGCGCCGCCACGGACTACGCGTCCCCCACGACGTCTCCGTCACCGGCTACGACGACTCCGCCCTCGCCACCGCCGTCGAACCCGAACTCACCACCGTCACCCTCCCCGCGGACGCCGTCGGCGCCGGAGGCATGACCGCACTCCTCGACACCCTCGCCGACCGCCCCGCCACCGGCACCGAACTCCCCGTCCGGCTCGTCGTCCGCGGCTCCACCGCCCCACCACGCCACCCCTGAAACGACCGACGCCCCGGCCGCCGCACAGGCGGGCCGGGGCGTCGGCAACGGGCCGGAACCCGTCACACGTCCTCGTCCAACTCCGGAAGGTCGTCGTCCCCCTCCACCGGAGCCGCAGGCGGAGCGGGCTTCTCCGGCTTCTCCGCCTTCTCCGCCGACGGCGCCGCCCCCTCCCCCTCCAGCAACCGCGACAACTGCCGGCCCAGGATCCGCTTGAACTTGCGCTGCTGCGGCCGTGTACGGTCCAGCACCGCGACCTCCAGCTGCTCCGCCGTGAGCTGCCGGTCACTGCCGTTGTTGTCCCGGCTCAGCGACTCCACCGCCAGCTTCAGCGCCTCCGCCAGCGTCATGCCGTCACGGTGCCGCTGGTCCAGGTAACTGCCGATCTGGTCCGAGTTGCCACCGACCGCCACCGCACCATGCTCGTCGACGATCGAACCGTCGTGCGGCAACCGGTAGATCTGGTCCTCGGAGGGGTCCGCGCCCACCTCCGCGACGATCAGCTCCACCTCGTAGGGCTTCTCCCCCACGCTCGAGAAGATCGTGCCCAGCGTCTGCGCGTACACGTTCGCCAGGCCGCGCGCGGTCACGTCGTCCCGGTCATAGGTGTAACCCCGCAGGTCGGCGTAACGCACACCACCGATCCGCAGGTTCTCGAACTCGTTGTACTTCCCCACCGCCGCGAAGGCGATCCGGTCGTAGATCTCACTGACCTTGTGCAGGGCACGGGACGGGTTCTCGGCGATGAAGACGATGCCGTCGGTGTACTGCAGCACGACGACGCTGCGCCCGCGCGCGATGCCCTTGCGGGCGAACTCGGCACGGTCGGCCATGGCCTGCTGGGGTGAGACATAGAACGGCGTCGACACCGGCTATCCGTCCCTTTCTGTCAGTAGCGAGTGCATCTCGGACGACCAGGTCAGAGCAGCCCGGCCCGCGGGCCGTCCGGCAGCTCCAGCCGCCGCTCGTGGACGGCCCGGACGATCTCCGACGTCTCGGCCTCGGTCAGCTTGCGGAAGCCCTCGTCGGTGATGACCGTGACGATCGGGAAGATCCGCCGCCCCAGATCCGGGCCACCGGTCGCCGAGTCGTCGTCCGCCGCGTCGTACAGCGCCTGGATCACCAGCGTCGCCGTCTGCGACTCCGTGAGATCCGGCTTGTACAGCTTCTTCATCGAGCCCCGCGCGAACACCGAACCCGAACCCGTCGCCGCGAAACCGTGCTCCTCCGAACGGCCACCTGTCACGTCGTACGAGAAGATCCGCCCCTTCTCACGGTCCGTGTCGTAGCCGGCGAACAGCGGCACCACCGCCAGCCCCTGCAGCGCCATCCCCAGGTTCCCCCGGATCATGGTCGACAGGCGGTTCGCCTTGCCCTCCAGGGAGAGCGTGGCGCCCTCGATCTTCTCGTAGTGCTCCAGCTCCAGCTGGAACAGCTTGACCATCTCCACCGCCAGGCCCGCCGTGCCCGCGATGCCGACCGCCGAGTACTCGTCGGCCGGGAACACCTTCTCGATGTCCCGCTGGGCGATGACGTTGCCCATCGTGGCCCGCCGGTCACCGGCGAGCACCACACCGCCGGGGAAGGCCGCCGCCACGATCGTCGTGCCGTGCGGCAGCTCCACGGCCCCCTTCACGGCGGGCAGGGTGCGGTTGCCCGGGAGCATCCCCGGCGCGTGCGCCCCCAGGAAGTCCACGAACGAGGACGAGCCAGGCGTCAGGAAGGCAGCTGGTAGACGCCCGGTGCTACGAGTGTTGGCTTCCACACGTTTCCTTCCACGTATGCGGCCGCCCGCCGTATGACGTCGGGCCGATCCTTGAACTGCCCCAGCGCGGCGTTGCAGCTGAAGCACAGTACGCCACGGACCCTACCCGTCCCGTGGTCGTGATCCACATGTTCGGCCGGGGCGTCCAAACAAATGCAGCAAATGCCGAACTGCTCGGTGACCATGGCGTCCCGCTCGGCCTCGGTCATCCCGTACTTGCGCTTCAGATGGCCGACCCGGCCCTCCACCGCCCGGCACGACTTGCACCGGCTCGACAGGCCGTCCGACGCGCTGCTGTTGCGGTCCCACTCGCTGTGCGGCTTGGTCTCCCCGCAACGACGGCAGTGCTTGTGCCCGACGGGCACAAGCACTCGCGGCCGTACGTTCTTCCCTCTCGCCAACTGCCTCTGCTGGTGGTATGCGGCCCAGCACTCCCGGCAGTAGGCCTGGAGACCGTCGCGCGACGCCCTGTTCTTGGCGAACGCCTCACACGGCAGCAGTTGCTTGCACCGAGAGCACCGCTTCACGCCCCCCTCGTTCATGGATGTGGACTACTGTCCACCCTTCTGAACGAAGGAGCGCACGAAATCCTCCGCGTTCTCCTCGAGGACGTCATCGATCTCGTCCAGCACGGAGTCCACGTCGTCCGACAGCTTCTCCTGCCGCTCCTTGAGGTCGGAGGCGGCCTGCGCGTCCTGCGCGGTCTCCTCGACCTCCTCGGTCGAACGCGTGGCCTTCTGCTGCCCGCCGCCGGTGTCCTTGGTAGCCATGTGTCCCTCACCCCGCTCGGTGTCCATGTCCTACAAGATCAGACCCTACAAGGAGGGTCTGACTTCGGCCCCCGGTATTGCCCAACGTCCGGGGGCCACCCCGATGATTCCCGGTTCGGACGGATTTCAGCCCTGCTCAGCCGCCCGACAGGATCCGCACCAGCTCCTCCGCGGTGCGACAGCGGTCCAGCAGCTCCTTGACGTGGTTGCGGGTGCCCCGCAGCGGCTCCAGGGTGGGGACGCGCTGCAGCGAGTCCCGGCCGGGGAGGTCGAAGATCACGGAGTCCCAGGAGGCCGCCGCGACGTCGTCCGCGTACTGCTCCAGGCAGCGGCCGCGGAAGTAGGCGCGGGTGTCCTCCGGGGGCTTGCTCATGGCCCGGACGACCTCGTCCTCGGTCACCAGCCGCTGGATGCGGCCGCGGGCCTCCAGGCGGTTGTAGAGGCCCTTCTCGGGGCGCACGTCGGCGTACTGGAGGTCGACGAGGTGGAGCCGCGCGGCGTCCCAGCCCAGGGAGTCGCGGCGCCGGTAGCCCTCGAGGAGCTCGCGCTTGGCGATCCAGTCCAGTTCGCCGGCGAGGCTCATGGGGTCGCCCTCGAGCCGGTTGAGCACGTCCTCCCACCGGCCGAGGACGTCCTTGGTCTGGTCGTCGGCGTCGGTGCCGAAGCGGTCCTCCACGTACTTGCGGGCGAGTTCGCAGTACTCCATCTGGAGCTGGACGGCGGTCAGTGTCCGGCCGCTGCGCAGGGTGATCAGCCGGCGCAGCGTGGGGTCGTGGCTGACCTGGTGGAGGGTGCGGACGGGCTGGTCGACGGCGAGGTCGACGTTGATGAAGCCGTCCTCGATCATCGACAGCACCAGGGCGGTGGTGCCGAGCTTGAGGTAGGTGGAGATCTCCGACAGGTTCGCGTCGCCGATGATCACGTGCAGTCGGCGGTACTTCTCGGCGTCGGCGTGCGGCTCGTCGCGGGTGTTGATGATGGGCCGTTTGAGGGTGGTCTCCAGGCCTACCTCGACCTCGAAGTAGTCGGCGCGCTGGCTGATCTGGAAGCCGTGCTCGTGGCCGTCCTGGCCGATTCCGACGCGGCCGGCTCCGGTGACGACCTGGCGGCAGACGAAGAAGGGCGTGAGGTGCCGCACGATGTCCGAGAAGGGGGTCTCCCGCTTCATCAGGTAGTTCTCGTGGGTGCCGTAGGACGCGCCTTTGTTGTCGGTGTTGTTCTTGTACAGGTGGATGGGCTGGGCGCCCGGGAGCTGGGCGGCGCGCTCGGCGGCTTCGGCCATGATGCGCTCGCCGGCCTTGTCCCACAGGACGGCGTCGCGGGGGTTGGTGACCTCCGGGGCGCTGTACTCGGGGTGGGCGTGGTCGACGTAGAGCCGGGCTCCGTTGGTGAGGATGACATTGGCCAGGCCGATGTCCTCGTCGGTGAGCTGGCTGGTGTCCGCGGCTTCTCGGGCGAGGTCGAAGCCGCGGGCGTCCCGCAGTGGGTTCTCCTCCTCGAAGTCCCAGCGGGCGCGGCGCGCCCGGTGCATCGCCGCCGCGTAGGCGTTGACGACCTGGGACGAGGTGAGCATGGCATTGGCGTTCGGGTGGCCCGGAACGGAGATCCCGTACTCCGTCTCGATGCCCATTACTCGCCGTACGGTCATGCGGCCCTCCTTGCCCGGCTGCGGCCCGTGCTGGGCCGGTCGCTCAAGTACCGCTTCGCAATTGGCCCTCGTGCGGTACCGCTGAGCCTAGAACGCGATGGCGGTGGTGGGGAGATCATTACGCGCTTTCCTGGGTGGTGCCGGGGTGAAATGCTCCGGCTGCGGGTGCCCCTGCGTGGGCACCCGCAGCCGGAGGGTGGTCGCGTGTTACAGGTACTGGCCCGTGTTGGCGACGGTGTCGATGGAGCGACCGGTGTCGGCACCCTGCTTGCCGGTGACGAGGGTGCGGATGAAGACGATCCGCTCGCCCTTCTTTCCGGAGATGCGGGCCCAGTCGTCCGGGTTGGTGGTGTTGGGCAGGTCCTCGTTCTCCTTGAACTCGTCCACGCAGGCGGCGAGCAGGTGGGAGACGCGCAGGCCCCGCTGGTTGTGGTCGAGGAAGGCCTTGATCGCCATCTTCTTGGCCCGGTCCACGATGTTCTGGATCATGGCGCCGGAGTTGAAGTCCTTGAAGTAGAGGACTTCCTTGTCACCGTTGGCGTAGGTGACCTCCAGGAAGCGGTTCTCCTCGGACTCGGAGTACATCCGCTCGACCACGGACTGGATCATGGCCTCGACGGTGGCCCCGGGCGAGCCGCCGTGCTCGGAGAGGTCCTCGCCGTGCAGCGGGAGGGTCGTCACCAGGTACTTGGAGAAGATGTCCTTGGCCGCCTCGGCGTCCGGCCGCTCGATCTTGATCTTCACGTCCAGGCGGCCGGGCCGCAGGATCGCGGGGTCGATCATGTCCTCGCGGTTGGAGGCGCCGATGACGATGACGTTCTCCAGGCCCTCGACGCCGTCGATCTCGGCGAGCAGCTGGGGGACGATGGTGTTCTCCACGTCCGAGCTGACGCCGGAGCCGCGGGTCCGGAAGAGGGATTCCATCTCGTCGAAGAAGACGATGACGGGGGTGCCCTCGCTGGCCTTCTCGCGTGCGCGCTGGAAGACCAGCCGGATCTGCCGCTCGGTCTCGCCGACGTACTTGTTGAGCAGCTCGGGGCCCTTGATGTTCAGGAAGTAGCTCTTGCCCTGGGGTTGCCCGGTGACTTCGGCGACCTTCTTGGCAAGGGAGTTGGCGACGGCCTTGGCGATGAGCGTCTTGCCGCAGCCGGGCGGGCCGTAGAGGAGCACGCCCTTGGGCGGGCGGAGCTCGTACTCCTTGAACAGCTCGGCGTGCAGGTAGGGCAGTTCGACGGCGTCGCGGATCTGCTCGATCTGGTTGCTGAGGCCGCCGATCTGGCGGTAGTCGATGTCGGGGACCTCTTCGAGGACGAGCTCTTCGACCTCGCTCTTGGGGACCCGCTCGTAGACGTACCCGGAGCGCGGTTCGAGCAGCAGCGCGTCGCCGGCGCGGAGGGTGCCGTCCAGCAGCGGCTCGGCGAGCCGCACCACCCGCTCCTCGTCCGTGTGCCCGATGACCAGGGCCCGCTCGCCGTCCTCGAGGATCTCCTTGAGGGTGACGATGTCTCCGATGCGCTCGAACTCCATGGCCTCGACCACGTTGAGCGCCTCGTTGAGCATGACTTCCTGGCCGCGCCGGAGGTCGTCGAGTTCGACGGACGGGCTGACGTTCACCCGCAGCTTGCGGCCGCCGGTGAAGATGTCGGCCGTCTCGTCCTCGTTCGCCTGCAGGAACACACCGAATCCGGCAGGGGGCTGTGCGAGCCGGTCCACCTCTTCCTTGAGGGCCACGATCTGGTCGCGGGCCTCGCGGAGGGTGTTGGCCAGCCGCTCGTTCTGAGCGGACACGCCTGCCAGGTTGGTCTGCAGCTCGACGATCCGCTCCTCGAGAATCCTCGTGTGCCGCGGAGAGTCGGCGAGCTTACGTCGCAGGACGGCGATCTCCTGCTCAAGAAAGGCGACCTGGCTCATGGGGTCTTCCGATCCACGAGCGGGTCGGCCGCCACGGTTGATGTCGTCGTCGTGGGCCGCCACGGTCCTCACCTCCTCCAAGGGGAGCTGGACGCTTCCAGACCCTACCTGGGCCAGTAGGGGTTGAAACCCCTAGATCACAAAGACGTCCTGGGTGTGTCCGATCTTCACCCTTGCGCACGTCCTCCCGCCAGGGAGATACCCAGCCATCACCATCCGAAAGCGGCCGGTTGTATCGTCGGTCCGGTCAACGCCCGTCAAGGGCTGTCCCTTCCCGAACGATGAACGGCAGGCGAGGTTGCGGTGAGCGAGGAAGTCGTCGAGGCGCTTGAGGTCTGGATCGATCAGGACCTGTGCACCGGGGACGGCATCTGTGTGCAGTACGCGCCCGAGGTCTTCGAGCTGGACATCGACGGGCTCGCCTACGTCAAGGGCGACGACGACGAACTCCGTCAG
This sequence comes from Streptomyces sp. NPDC059718, assembly GCF_042733315.1. Taxonomy (NCBI): domain Bacteria; kingdom Bacillati; phylum Actinomycetota; class Actinomycetes; order Kitasatosporales; family Streptomycetaceae; genus Streptomyces; species Streptomyces sp. NPDC059718. The sequence goes on along the minus strand of NZ_JBHWGA010000006.1, from coordinate 5,533 downwards.
GCACCCGGGGCGACGGTCCCGGTTCCCCTGCCGTTGTTGACCGATGTGGTGGATTCGGCCAGGGACTGCCCTGGCGACTGTATTCATGTGCGTCGGGTTTCGGACAGTGTAGAACTGTACGGACCCGACGCGGAGTGATCTGTCACACGCTGTTCGCGAGCGGTCCTGGGATCTCGTAGTAGGTCCCGGACCTCCATTCCCAGCTGTAGTCGCGCATCTGGTCGGGGCAGCAACGGGGCACGTCGTCGGTGGAGTAGCCGAGCACGGTGGCCCGCACGGTGCGGCCGTCGATCTTCAGGTCCTTGAAGCTGCGCTGCTCCTTGGGATCGACGAGGGTCTCGACGATGCGCGGGGCGGAGCCTGTGGCGGGGTCCGCCGACAGCACGTACAGGCCACTGGGCGGGGTGCCGGTCTCGGAGTGGCAGCGGACGACGGCGACGGTCTCGGGGCGGCCGTCCCCGTCGAGGTCTCCCGAGGCCTGGTCCACGACGTCCACGGGCGCCCCGGCGCATTCCAGGGGGAAGTGCGCGGCACGGGGGTCCGGGGGCGCGACGGCGGCGGGCGCGGGCTTGCCGGTCCTGGCGTCCGCGGCGGGCCTGCCCGTGGAGGCGCCGGCGGGCTGCACGAGCGCGGCGCTGCCTATGACGGCGGCGATCACCGCGGCGGTCGTGATCCAGTGCACCGAGCGGGCTCGGGTGTGCGGAAGGGCCGGCCCTGCGGATGGCTGCACGCGCCTGTCTCCTGTGGAGTTGGTCGAGCGGGGTGGCCAGCATGGTGCCACAGGTCACAGTCAGTTGGTACGACCGGGGCCCGTGTTTCGGGAGATGTCCGCGGGGGTGTGACGAAGCGCCGCCGCCGGTCTTGCCGGCGACGGCGCTTCGGGGTCGGGTGGTTACGCTCCGCCGGTGGCCGGCTTGCCGCCGCCCGGGCCGGTGTAGTCCTCGCCGTACGCTCCGGGCGCGGGGCGCCTGCGCCGCATGGGGGGCTCGACGCCGTCGGCGAGACGGCGGGCGGTGAGCAGGAAGCCGGTGTGCCCGATCATGCGGTGGTCGGGGCGCACGGCCAGGCCCTCGATGTGCCAGGTGCGGACCATGGTCTCCCAGGCGGACGGCTCGTTGAACGTGCCGTGCTCGCGGATCGCCTCGACGGTGCGGGCGAGCTGGGTGGTGGTGGCCACGTAGGCGCAGAGGATGCCGCCGGGGACCAGCGCCTTGGAGACGGCCTCCAGGCACTCCCAGGGGGCGAGCATGTCGAGGATGACCCGGTCGACGTCGGCGTCGCTGAGGTTGTCCTGGAGGTCGCCGACGGTGAGCTGCCACGCGGGGTGCGGGCCGCCGAAGTAGCGTTCCACGTTCTGGGTGGCGATCTCGGCGAAGTCGGCGCGGCGCTCGTAGGAGTGCAGCATCCCCTGGTCGCCGACGGCGCGCAGCAGGAACATGCTGAGCGAGCCGGAGCCGACGCCTGCCTCCACGACGCGTGCGCCGGGGAAGATGTCGGCCATCGACAGGATCTGCCCCGCGTCCTTGGGGTAGACCACGGCGGCGCCGCGGGGCATGGACAGGACGTAGTCGGGGAGCAGGGGGCGCAGCGCGAGATAGGCGACGTTTCCCGTGGTTCGGACCACACTGCCCTCGGGGGCACCGATCAGCTCGTCGTGGGGGAAGGAACCCTTGTGGGTATGGAAGTTCTTCCCGGCCTCGAGCGTGAACGTGTAGTGGCGTCCCTTGGGATCGGTGAGCTGGACCTGGTCCCCGACCTTGAAGGGCCCGCGTCGGCGGGCGGCACCGGTCGGTTCGGACATGCGGACAAGCCTACCGGTGTTTTTTTGGGGCTCGGTTCGCCTCCGGGGCGCTCAAGACGGCGTCGACAGTCGACCGTGCTCTGTCACTCGTTCCTCGCGACCTCCGCGCTCCCCCGGCTACCGCCGGGCGGTGCCCCCACCCTTTCGACACCGTCCGCGCCCCTTCGGCACCGGCGCGAACCATTGGGGCGTCCGCGCCGGCCCGGTAGGCCTGGACGGCGCCCACGCACGCCCCGCGAGTGAGCCGAAGGGGCGCGCGCCTGTCGAAAGGGAGAGCACGCGCAGGCTCCGAGGGACGAGGAGCCGAGCATGGTCGACCGTCGACAGGTGCAGAGGGCGCCACGGAGGCGAACCGAGCCTTGAAAAAGGGGAGCGCCCCAGAGGCGAACCAAGCCTTGAAAAGGGGAGCGCCCCGGAGGCGAACCGAGCCCTCAAGAAGAGGGCCGGGCCATGGCGGCGAGGAAGGCTTTTTCGACGTCGGCGGTGGACAGGACGCCGTAGACCTCGCCGGAGTTCTCGATGACGAGGTACTCCGTGGCCGGGGTGGCACGCAGGGTGTCCAGGAGGTCCTCGCCGGCGAGTTCCGCGGAGACCTTCATGCCGGGCTTGAGGTCCTGGGCGAGGCCGGAGACGGCGACCCAGGGGCGGCGGTGTTCGGGGACGCCGACGATGGCGGCCTCGCGGACGACCGCGGTGGGGGTGCCCTGGCCGTCGACGACGACGAGGGCGCGGGCGCCGGCCTCGTTGGCCCGGCGCAGGGCCTCGGACAGCGGGGTGTCGGAGGAGACCGGCAGGGCGCGCCGGGTGAGCGTGCGGGCCTGGAGTTCGGGCAGGTGCTCGCGGAGCCTCGCCATGCGCAGGCTGTTGCCCGCGCCGGTCCAGATGATGGCGGCGAGGATGGCCGCGAGCAGGGCGTCGGTGAGGGAGTCGAAGCCGGTGGCGCCGTCGCCGCCCTCGCTCATGCCGCCGGCGTACGAGAGCAGGGGCAGCCCGACGAGGACGGCGATGGCCAGGGCGCGGCCGGTCCAGGCGGCGGCGACGGTGCCGGTCATGGCCTTGCCGCTGATCTTCCAGATGACGGCGCGGAGCATCCGGCCGCCGTCGAGGGGCAGGCCGGGCAGCAGGTTGAAGACGGCCACGAGCAGGTTGCTGATCATGAGTCCGGCGAGGAGGACGCCGGGGACGGTGTCGGGGTCGACGCCGTACATGCCGAGGTAGAAGACCCCGGCGAGGACGAGGGAGAGCAGCGGGCCGACGAAGGCGAGCACGAATTCGCGCCCGGGGGTCTCGGACTCCTTCTCGATCTCGGAGACGCCGCCGAAGAACTGCAGCTGGATGCGGCGCACGGGCAGCTCGAAGCGGAGGGCGGCGACGGTGTGGGCGAGTTCGTGGACCAGCACGGAGGCGTAGAAGGCGACCGCGAAGAAGAGCGAGACGAGGTAGCGGGCGCCGCCGAGTTCGGGCAGGACGCGGTCGAGCTGTCCGCCGAACACCCAGGTGATGAGGGCCGCGACGAGGAACCAGCTGGGTGCGACGTAGACGGGCACGCCGAAGAAGCGGCCCATGAGGATGCCGCCGCCGGGTCCCGGGGGACGTTTGGCGGGCCCGTCGTCGGGTCCGGGAGTCCTCTCGCCGCCCGGCGGCGGCTGCTGGCTCTCGCTCACTGGTTCCCCTCGTGTCGCTGACGCTCCGACGTCGATGGTATTGCCCGGTTGCGGGGACCCGACACCGGCTGTCGGCGCCACCCCGTAGGGTCCTGCCATGGGCACCAGCACCGAAGCCGTTCCTCCGAGGCCGCCGTCCTCCCTGTCGCCGTCGCGCGCCGCCGACTTCATGCGGTGTCCGCTGCTGTACCGGCTGCGGGTGATCGACAAGCTGCCGGAGAAGCCGAGCCAGGCCGCGACGCGGGGCACGGTGGTGCACGCGGTGCTGGAGCGCCTCTTCGACGTGCCGGCGGCGGAGCGGACGGCGGACCGGGCCCGGGCGATGGTGCCGGGCCAGTGGCAGCGGTTGCTGGAGGAGCGTCCGGAGCTGTCGGAGCTGTTCGCCGCGGCGGACGGGCAGGGGCTGGCGGAGTGGCTGGAGGAGGCGGCGCGGCTGGTCGAGCGGTGGTTCTCGCTGGAGGACCCGACGCGGCTGGAGCCGGCCGAGCGCGAGCTGTACGTGGAGACGGAGCTGGAGTCCGGGCTGACGCTGCGCGGTTACGTGGACCGTCTGGACGTCGCGGCGGCCTCGGGCGACCTGCGGGTGGTGGACTACAAGACCGGCAAGGCGCCGCGCCCCGAGTACGCGGACGAGGCGCTGTTCCAGATGAAGTTCTACGCGCTGGTGCTGTGGCGGCTGCGGGGCGTGGTGCCGCGCCGGCTGCAGTTGGTCTACCTGGGCAGCGGCGAGGTGCTGACGTACGACCCGTCGGAGGGTGAGCTGCGGGCGGTGGGCCGGAAGCTGGAGGCCCTGTGGGAGGCGATCACGCGGGCCACGGAGTCGGGTGACTGGCGGCCGCGGCCGAGCCGGTTGTGCGACTGGTGCGACCACCGGGCGGTGTGCCCCTCTTTCGGGGGGACTCCCCCACCGTATCCGCTGCCCGTGGTGGGGAAGAATGGGGAGTCCTGAGGGCGAAGGAGATCTTGTGGCTATTCGCGTCCTGTTGGTGGACGACCAGCCGCTGCTGCGCACGGGCTTCCGGATGATCCTGGAGGCCGAGGGCGATCTGGCGGTGGTCGGCGAGGCGGGGGACGGCCAGCAGGCCCTGGAGCAGGTGCGGGTGCTGCAGCCCGACGTGGTGCTGATGGACATCCGCATGCCGCGGATGGACGGGGTGGAGGCGACCCGGCAGATCACCGGACCGGGCCGGGACGGTCCGGCGAAGGTGCTGGTGCTGACCACGTTCGATCTGGACGAGTACGTGGTGGAGGCGCTGCGCGCGGGGGCGAGCGGCTTCCTGCTGAAGGACGCTCCGGCGCACGAGCTGGTGCAGGCGATCCGGGTCGTCGCGGCGGGTGAGGCGATGCTCGCGCCGAGCATCACGCGGCGTCTGCTGGACAAGTACGCGGGACGGCTGCCGTCGGGTGAGGAGCCGGTGCCGCAGGCGCTGCACACCCTCACCGACCGGGAGGTCGAGGTGCTGAAGCTGGTGGCGCGGGGCCTGTCGAACGCGGAGATCGCCGCGGAGCTGTTCGTGAGCGAGACGACGGTGAAGACCCACGTGGGGCATGTGCTGACGAAGCTGGCGCTGCGCGACCGGGTGCAGGCGGCGGTGTACGCGTACGAGAGCGGACTGGTGCGCCCCGGGGCGCAGTAGCGTCCCCGGGGCGTTCGTCGCGTCGCGGTCCGGACCGGGCGGCCCGGACCGGGTGGCGGCTAGGCCGTGTCGTCACATGAGCTCCCCCAGCTACCGCTGGGAGGTGCCCCCACCGCCCGAAGGGCGGGCCCAGCGGCTCCCCCAGCTCCGCTGGGAGGCACCCCCAGGTGCGGTGCATCGCAAGGCGGAGAGTCGTCCTCGTAGTGGGCTACTCGGACGATTCGACAACGCAGCGAGGTGCCGTACCAGGCGTCGCGGGGCAGGCGGGCATGTGACGACACGGCCTAGGAGGTCGAGGCGCCCTTCTGGATCTCCCAGAAGCGGAAGATGGTGGAGGGGTCGAGGGTCCACTCCAGGCCGTTGATGTTGTCCTTGGACACCACGTACTGCTTGCCCTGCCACAGCGGGATGATCGGGACGTCGTCGGCGAC
>NZ_JBHWGA010000005.1:88214-257229 GCF_042733315.1 Streptomyces sp. NPDC059718 | reverse complement strand
ACCCGCCCCGACTCCGACAACAGCACATTGCCCGGCTTCACATCCCGGTGCAGCACCCCCGCCGCATGCGCCGCACGCAACGCCGCCACCATCCCGCGGCCGATCCGCGCCGCCTCCCCCGGCCCCACCGGACCCCGCTCCTTGAGCAGATCACCCAAGGTCGTCGACGGCACGTACTCCATCACGATCGTCGGCAGACCCTCGTCGTCCACCACGTCGTGCACCACCACGACATTGGGATGACTGATCCGCGCCGCACTGCGCGCCTCCCGCCGGGTCCGCTCGAACAACGTCTCCAGCTCGTCGTCCTGCAGGTGCGGCTGGGGCGGGTGCAAACGCTTGACCGCCACCGCACGACCCAGCAGCTCGTCCTCGGCCCGCCAGACCGTGCCCATGCCGCCACGGCCTATCCGCTCCACCAGCCGGTATCTCCCGGCCACCAGGCGTCCGAGCTCGGACATCGCGCGCCCCTTCCTGGAACCTACGAGAAGGAACGATATCCGGCCGGGCCACGGGAACCGCCGAAGCCGTGGCCCACGCCTCACGCGGCGTACCGGCGGCGGCTACAGCGGGACGATGTCCGGGGCGCCCAGCCGGGCCGCGTCCGCGGTCTGGTCGTCGGGCTGGCGCTGGGACTCCCGCTCGGCCTCGACCCGCTTCTCGTAGTGCTCGACCTCCTTCGCCACCTGCTCCTTGTCCCAGCCCAGGACGGGGGCCATCAGCTCGGCGGCCTCACGGGCGCTGAGCGTGCCGCGGTCGAAGGTCTCGATGGAGATGCGGGTGCGCCGGGTGAGCACGTCGTCCAGGTGCCGCGCCCCCTCGTGCGAGGCGGCGTAGACGACCTCGGCACGCAGGTAGTCGTCGGCCGCGCCCAGCGGGCGGCCCAGCGACGGGTCGTCCTCGATCAGCTGCAGCAGTTCCTCGCAGAGCGAGCCGTAGCGGTTGAGCAGGTGCTCGATCCGCGCCACGTGCAGGCCGGTGCGCGCCGCGATCCGGGCCCGCGCGTTCCACAGGGCGTGGTAGCCCTCCGCGCCGGCCAGCGGGACCTCCTCGGTGACGCACTCGGCGACCCGGTGCGCCAGGCCGTGCACGGCCGCGTCCACCGCGTCCTTGGCCATCACCCGGTACGTCGTGTACTTGCCGCCCGCGACCACCACCAGGCCCGGCACCGGGTGCGCCACGGTGTGCTCGCGCGACAACTGGCTGGTGGCCTCCGACTCCCCGGCCAGCAGCGGCCGCAGGCCCGCGTACACACCCTCCACGTCGTCCCGCGTCAGCGGCACGGCGAGCACGGAGTTGACGTGTTCCAGCAGGTAGTCGATGTCCGCGCTGGACGCGGCCGGGTGCGACTTGTCCAGGCTCCAGTCGGTGTCCGTCGTCCCGACGATCCAGTGGCGGCCCCACGGGATCACGAAGAGCACGCTCTTCTCGGTCCGCAGGATCAGCCCCGTCGAGGAGTGGATCCGGTCCTTCGGCACGACCAGGTGTATCCCCTTGGACGCCCGCACGTGGAACTGGCCGCGCTCCCCGATCAGCGCCTGCGTGTCGTCCGTCCACACCCCGGTGGCGTTCACGATCTGCCGGGCGCGCACCTCGTAGACGCCCCCGGCCTCCACGTCCTCGACACGGGCGCCCACCACGCGCTCGCCCTCGCGCAGGAACCCGATCACCCGGGCCCTGTTCGCGGCCAGCGCGCCGTACGCGGAGGCCGTCCTGACCAGCGTCATCGTGTACCGGGCGTCGTCCATCTGCGCGTCGTAGTACTGCAGCGCCCCGACCAGGGCCTCCTTCCGCAGGCACGGCGCCACCCGCAGCGCGTTCTTCCGGCTCAGGTGGCGGTGGTGCGGCAGGCCGCGGCCGTGCCCGGAGGACAACGCCATCGTGTCGTACAGCGTCACACCGGCGCCCGCGTAGAAGCGCTCCCAGACGCGGTGCTGCAGCGGATACAGGAACGGCACCGGCTTCACCAGGTGCGGCGCCAGGCGCTGGAGCAGCAGGCCGCGCTCCTTGAGGGCCTCCCGGACCAGGGCGAAGTCCAGCATCTCCAGGTAGCGCAGCCCGCCGTGGATCAGCTTGCTCGACCGGCTCGACGTCCCGGACGCCCAGTCGCGGGCCTCCACGATGCCGGTCGCCAGCCCGCGCGTCGCGGCGTCCAGCGCCGTCCCGGCGCCCACGACGCCCGCGCCCACCACGAGTACGTCGAGTTCCTGCTCCGCCATCCGGGCGAGCGCGGAGGCACGCTCCGCCGGTCCCAGTGTCGCCGTCAGCATCCTGGCCTCCCGTCGTGACGCGGGGTCGCGCCTCAGCGCATTCCCCGTCCCCACGATCGTTACCCGTGTCGTGGCCCCCGGCTACTTCGGGCTCCGCCGGTCCCCGGTTCGTCCGTGCGGCGCCGCGTTTGTTGCTGTTGCGGTTTCTCCCCCGCCCTCCCGCCCGATTGCCCGGCGCGGTTGGTGCGGGCCTCGCGCGGTTCGTGGTGGGCCGGGGTCGGGGCCTCCGGGGCTGGGCATTCTGGACCGCATATTTATGTGCATGACGGGCGGTCCAGATCGGTGCCGTCTGTGCCGCACAACAAATACACGTCAGCGTCCAGAACGCCCACCCCTACGACCCCGCCCCCTCCCTATCGCGCGCGACCAACGGCCGGAGGGTGGCTGAGAAGGCGGTACGGGGCCGCCGCAAGTGCCCCACTGAACCCCCACCGGCCGTCAGTCGCCCCAACTCGCGGGAGGGGGTGCGCCGGGGTGCGCCCATGGGGGTCCCCCCGGCCGAAGGTTGGGGGAGACGAGCGGAGCACCCGGCGCCGAACGATGTGGGGGTAAACCGCGAGCGCTGTGGGGGTCCCCCCGGCCGAAGGCTGGGGGAGACGTGCGCCGGCGCGGCACCGACCCCAACCAAGCAGAGCGCGGGCCCGCACTGACCGTGCCGGGCAATCGGGCGGGAGGGCGGGTGGACGCCCGCCGCAGGCGGGACGCACCCGCACACAAACACCCGGGCAGCCCGGCGCAGCCGCCCGCACGCGGCACGGGCTCCACAGGCGGGGGCCGGACCGCGTGGCGTGCAGTCATATCAGCTACCTGTCTGGTTAGCCTGATTTCGCGCCATTTGGGTACCAGGACGTACCAGGGCGCACCCCGCCGCCGGAGAGGACCCCCATGCCCGCAGACCTCGCAGTCATCGGACTCGGCCACGCCGGGCTGCCCCTCGCGCAGGCGGCCAGCGCCGCCGGGCTGGGGGTGATCGGGTACGACCCGGACGAGCACGTCGTGGAGGCGATCAACGCCGGCAACCGGGTGCCGTGCGGGGCGCTGGCCGCCGCCGACGTGCGGCGGATGCTCGCGGGCGGCTTCCGTGCGACCGCGGACACGGCCGCCCTGGGCCGGGTGCGGGCGGCCGTGCTGTGCGCGCCGACCCCGCTCGGGGAAGGCGGGGAGCCGGACCTGACGGCGCTGGCGGAGGCCGCCCGCGCGCTGGCCGGACAGCTGCGGCCGCACAGCACGGTCGTCCTGGAGTCGCCGGTGTACCCGGGGACGACGGAGGACTTCCTGCGTCCGCTGCTGGAGGAGGGCTCCGGCCTGCGGGCCGGCCACGGCTTCCACCTGGCGTACGCCCCCGCGCGGCATCCCGGCACACCGAAGGTGATCGGCGGGCTCACCCCTGCGTGCACGGAGGCGGCGGCCGTCTTCTACGGCCGGTTCACCGAGCGGATCGTCCGGGCCCGGGGCGTGCGCGAGGCGGAGACCGTGCAGCTGCTGGAGACCAACTACCGGCACGTCAACATCGCCCTGGCGAACGAGATGGCCGTTTTCTGCCACGACATCGGCGTGGACGTCTGGGACGTGATCCGCTGCGCCGAGACCCGCCCCCACGGCTTCCAGGCCTTCCGCCCCGGCCCCGGGGTCGGCGGCCACACCATGCCGCTGAACCCCGGTCACCGGCCTTACCAGGGCCGGGTGGGCGGTCATCCGCTGCGCCTGGTCGAGTACGCGCAGGAGGTCAACGCCCGCATGCCGCGTTACGTGGTGCAGCGCGCCGCGGCCCTGCTGAACGAGCACGGCAAGTCGCTGCGCGGGGCGCGCGTGCTGCTGCTGGGCGTGACGTACAAGCCGGACCTGCCGGACCAGGAGCGCTCGCCGGCCCGCGAGATCGGCGCCCGGCTCGTCGAGCTGGGGGCGCAACTGAGCTACCACGACCCGTACGCCCCGCAGTGGCGGGTGCTGGACCGCCCGGTCCCCCGCGCCGACTCCCTGTGGGAGGCCGCGGCGCACGCCGACCTGACGGTCCTGCTCCAGCACCACCGCACCTACGACATGCAGGGCCTGGCGGTGAAGGCCCAGCTGATGCTGGACACCCGCGGGGCCACCCCGGCCGGAGCGGCCGCACGGCTGTAGCCGACGCCAAGTGGCTTTACGGGACACCACGGTGCTGCTCTAGCATCCGTGGTGTGACTGACCCCGTGGAAAACCCGGAAGACGCGGCTGCCGCTCCTGGGCAGAGCCCCTGGAACACCCCGTCCGCTCCCGAGCCGTCCGCGGCGCCGGGCGGTTACGGGTACCCACAGCAACACATACCGTACGGGCAGCAACCCGGCTTCGGGCCGGCCACCGGCTACCAGCAGCCCTCCTACTCCCCTCAGCCGGACTGGCAGGCGCTGGCCGACGCCAACGAGGCCAGACAGCGTCGCCGCCACAGACTCAGGACGGGTGTGATCGTCCTGGTGGCCTGCGTGCTCGGGGTGGGAGCCGGCGTCGTCGCGCTCCATTACACGAAGGACACGAAGGACACGGCCACCCCGTCCGCCCCCAGCGCTTCCCCCTCGGTATCCGCCTCCGCGAAGGCCGACTCGCCCACGGTCCCCGGAGATGACAAGGTCCTGGCGGACAAATCCGGGCAGAACAATCTGGCCCTGGGGCCGGATGCCGGGGTGAGCCAGGTGACCAACGGCTACGCCGTCAGGTTCCGGAGCAACGGGAATTCCTACGCCCAGTCGACGGCGCAACTGATCGACGTCACCAAGAGCTTCAGCATCTCGGCGTGGGTCTACAACGAGGCGCCGAACGTCTCCCGCTCCGCGATCAGCCAGGGCGACGGCGTCTCCTCCTCCTTCAGCCTGGGCCGGGACGCCTCGGGCGCCGACCGCAAGTGGGTCTTCAAGGTGCAGACCGCCGCCGGCGGGGCGGACAGCACGACCCTGCAGGCCGAGGCCGCCAAATCCGTCAACACGGTCAACGAGTGGGTGCTGCTCACCGGTACGTACGACGCCGGGGCGAAGGCGATCACGCTCTACGTGAACGGGGAGCCCGCCGGCGCCAAGAAGGTCCCCGGCATCTGGGCCGGAAAGGGCCCGCTGCAGCTCGGCCGCGCCCGCACGCACGGGATCTGGGGTGACTACTGGGCCGGCGTGCTCGGGCACGTCATGGTGTGGGACCGGGCGCTGACGACGGACCAGGTGGCGGGCCTCAACAAGGGCCAAGCCGGCGGCGATGCCAAGCCGATCGCCTCCTGGCTGATCGGCTGACGATCACTTTTACTCGTTAGTCATCACAAGTTGGTCACACCATCAACAGTACTTCAAAATGTTGGACTACAGTCGCATCTGTTCCGCACTTCATTGTTCTGACAGGCGAGCGCGCTTCGTTTGCCGGAGTTCCCACCGCCGCCATCGGCCGCTGGTGGCATTTCCCCTGCGCAGAGATGTCTTGCGGAGAAACTCACGAGGGCTTGCCGCCCCGTCCGAGCGCCCGGGGGGGCATGACGCATGAGAAGCCTGTCCGTAGCCATCCCTGCGTACGGCGAAGCGTGCAACCTTGCGGACGTCATGGCCGCAAAGCGGTGTGAAACGGCATGAACCACCCGCCTGACGAGTCCGACCAGTCCGACGGTCACGCCCCGGCGCCCCGTCCGGAACCGGCCTCGCCCGGCCGGGCGGGGGCAGCCCGGGGCAACCGCAGGAAGCGCCGCTCCCCGGTCCCGCCGGGACGGCGGATCGCGGGTGCGGCGGTGGCCGTGGTCGTCGCCGTCGCACTGTCCGCGGGCCTGTGGTCCGTGCCGTCGGTGCGCACGGTGCTGCTGCAGTCCTTCACCCGGCAGCCGGCCCCGTTCACCGAGCTCTACTTCACGGATGCGCCCCGCTTCGACGGCGGCACGCTGATCGTCCCCGTCGCCGTGAACGCCCACGGGACGGGTCCCGCGCCGCTGCGGCTGAAGGTGACGCTGGAATCGGCCGACGGCAAGCCCGTGGCCTCCAGGACGGTCGCGCTGAAGCCCAAGGACGGCACGGCGGTCCCCGTCGTCGCACGGTTCACGAAGGCCACCAAGACAGCGCTCCTGAGGGTGAGCCTCGTCGGCCACGCGCAGTCGTTGCACTACAACTTCGTGACGCCGAAGACCCCGAAGACCCCGACCCGGTCCCCGAGTGCGACCCCCTCCGACGTACGAGACTGAAGCCTGATGCGACGCACCATTCTGCAGATCACCCCGTACTATCCGCCCCACCTGGGCGGGCTCGAACGCGTCGTGGAGCACCTTGCCAACCAGCTCGGGCAGCGCCACGACGTGCGGGTCATCACCACCGCCCTCGGTGCCGACGGCGGACCGCGCCGCTACGGTGCCGGCCGGGTCACCGTGCGGCGGCACCGCGCGGTCGAGGTGGCGCACACCGCGTTCGCGCCGGGCCTGCCGGTCTCGCTGGCGGTGCGCACGCCGCGCGACGCCGTGCTGCACCTGCACTGCGCGCACGCGTTGATGCCCGAGCTCGTGGCCGTCATCGCCCGCATGCGCGGGCAGCGCTTCATCCTCCACTTCCACCTCGACGTGGACGCTTCCGGGCGCTTCGGCGGGCTGCTCCCCGCCTACAAGAAGCACGTCTTCGGGCGGTCGATGCGCGCCGCCGCCGGGGTGATCGTGCTCACCGAGGAACAGGGCGCCTTCGTCCGCGACACCTACGGCGTGCGGGCGGACCGGGTGTTCGTCGTCCCCAACGGCGTGGGGGCCGGCTACTTCATGCCGGTGCGGGAGACGGCGCAGCGCCCCTTGCGGCTGCTGTTCGTCGGCCGCCTGAGCGCGCAGAAGAACGTGGCCCGGCTGCTGGAGGCGACGGCCCTGCTGCGGGAGCCGGTGCAGCTGCGCATCGTCGGCGACGGCGAGCTGCGGGAGAAGCTGGAGGCGCACGCCGCCGAGCTGGGGCTGCGGAACGTCGAGTTCTCCGGCGGGCTCCTCGGCGAGGACCTGGTGCGGGCGTACGCGGACGCCGACGCCTTCGTGCTTCCCTCGGACCGGGAGGGCATGCCGCTGGTCGTCCTGGAGGCGATGGCCGCCGCCCTGCCGGTCATCGCGACCGACGTCCCCGGCACCGCAGAACTGCTCAGGGGGGTCGGACTGCTGGCCGCTCCCGAACCGGCGGCGCTGGCCGCCGCCATCGACTCGGTGGCCGCCGACCCCGGGCTGCGCCTGCGGCTCGCCCGGCAGAGCGCGGCGAAGGCCCCCGACTACTCCTGGGAGGCCGTGGCGGCCCAGGTCGAGCAGGTCTACGCCCGCGTCTACCCCGAGGCCGGCGTATGACGGCCCATGGCACGGGAACCAGCGGCAGCCGCGCCACCAGGTCCCCGTCGTGGGCCACCGAGGCGGATGCGGATCCGTTGCCGTACCCGGCCGGGGACGACGCTCCGGGCGGTGGGTCCCGGCGCGGACGCCGGGGTCAGAACCGCGAGGTGGCGTCGTCCGGGGATGCCCCGGCCGCGGGCCTGCGGGCCACCGACCTCCTGCGCGGCCGTCTCGCGGTGCTGCTCGGCATCGCGCTGGCCTGTGTCGTGGAGATGCTGCCCGGCGTGCCCGGGGTGTTGCTGACGGTGGCGGGTCTGTGGCTGCTGTTCGGGGCGCCCGTCGCGGTGTGGCGCGGCGTCGCCTCCCGTGTGGTGTCCACCAGGGACGGCAGCCTCCTGCTCGCCGTCGGGATGACGATCATCACGGATCTCGTGATCGCGCTCGCCGTGAACACGGTGCTGCCGCTGGCCGGGGTGGAGCGCCCGCTGACCCGGGTGTCGCTGGCCGGGGCAATGGCGCTCACGCTCATCGTGATCGGCGCCTTCGTACCGGAGGAGGAACGGGCGGAGCCCAGGAGGTCCTGGCTCCGCGACGGACTGCCGCGGGGCGCGGTCCCCGTGGCATCGCTCGGCGGCGTCGCCCTGGTGCTGTCGGTGGCCGGGGCGATCCGGCTGAACAACGGCTACGGCGGTGGGGTCAGCATGGCCGCGCTGATCGCCGTCGCCGTGCTGCTGGTGCTGCTCATGGTCCGGCGCTGGCGCTACCCGGTCGCCGTCCTCGAAACCGGCCTGTTCCTCGGCGCGGCCGCGCTGCTCCTGCTGAACTCACTGCGCGGCTGGTCCATCACGGGACACGACATCCAGCGCGAGTACGAGTACTTCCGGCTGACGCTCGGCGGATCGCTCTGGGACATCTCCACCTATCCCGACGCGTACAACGCCTGCCTGAGCATCACCCTGCTGCCCGTGAGCGTGTTCCGGCTCACCGCGATCCCCGACATCTACGTCTTCAAGATCGTGCTGCCGGTGCTGTTCGCGCTCACCCCGGTGCTGGTCCACCGCGCGGTGCGCAATGTCGCCCCGCAGCTGGTGTCCCTCCTGTCGGCCGTCTTCTTCATGCTCTTCCCCACCTTCCTGTCCGACATGACCTTCCTGGGCCGCCAGGAGGTCGCGTTCGTGCTGCTCGGCTGCGCGATCATGGTGCTCACCGACCCCGGGCGGCCGCTGCGCGTGCGGCGGATCGCGTTCGTCGTGCTCCTCGCCGGCATCACGCTCTCGCACTACTCGACGATCTACGTGGTGATCGTCGTCCTCGGAGTCGCCGTCGCCAGCGACCTGGTCTGGCGCTGGGTGGAGCGGTTCAAGTCCAAGCGCGCGCGCAAGCGCAAATTCCGTCCGACCGAAGCCGCCTCCTTCCTGACCTGGTGGATCGTGGCGGGGGCCGCGGCCATGGCACTGGTGTGGGCGGGCCCGGTCACGCACACCAGCGGGCAGCTGCAGAGCACGCTGAGCGGCGTCGTACGGGAGATCACCAACCCGGGGCACGCGCAGGGCGGCTCGTCCGACACCTCGTACAGCCTCTTCGGCGGCGGGCCCTCGCTGACGCCGCAGCAGCGGCTGAGCGAGTACCGCGCCGAGACCATCAAGGAGACGGCCGCCGACCGCGCGAAGGGGTCGTATCTGCCTCTCAAGACGGTGGACGCCTACCCGACCCCCGTCATGGCCCAGCGGAACATGGCCCTCACCACCGCCGGGCACGTGCTCGACGCCGTCGGACTGAAGGCGGTCACGGTCAACTCCCTGCTGCGCCAGTTCGCCGCGGGCCTGCTGCAGATCCTGTTGATCATCGGCGTCATCGTGATCGACATCGGGCAACGCGGGGCCTTCCGGCCGGTGCGCGACCAGACCACCCTGACCATCGGCGCCGTCGCCCTGCTCGGCATGCTCACGGTCGTCCCCCAGCTCTCGGTCGACTACGGCGTGCTCCGCGCCTTCCAGCAAGGGCTGTTCTTCTTCGCGCCCTTCATCGCGGCGGGCATGCTGTCCGTCCTGCGCTGGACCGGGCGGCGCCGCATCGTCACCGTGTACGCACTGGTGGTGGCGCTCTTCCTGGACCTCACCGGCGTGGTGCCCAAGCTGCTCGGCGGTTACCCGCCGCAGTTGCAGCTCAGCAACGCCGGACAGTACTACGACATCTACTACCCGAGCACCGAGGAGCGGATGGCCGCCTACTGGCTGACGCAGCGCTTCGCGGCCGAGGGCAAGCCGTCCCTGGTGCAGACCGACGGCCTCACCTTCAACCGGCAGCAGACGGTCCTCACCGGCCCGGTCCTGGGCAACATCTTCCCCACCAAGCTGCGCAGCGACTCCTACCTCCTGCTGGGTACCTCGACCGTGCGCACCGGGCAGGTGACCTTCTCCTACCGGGGCGACCTCATCACCTTCCGCTACCCCGTCGGGCTCCTCGACAAGACCAAGAACGAGATCTACAGCAGCGAGGGAGCAAGGATCTACCGATGAGGGTCCTCCTGGTCAGCCACTACTACCCGCCGCACCTCGGCGGCATCGAGAACGTCGTCCGCATGGAGGCCGTGCACCTCGCCGCGCGCGGTGTCGACGTCACGGTGCTCACCAGCGGCGAGCGCACCGCCATCAGCCAGGAGGACGGCGTACGCGTCGTCCGTGTCGCGGCGTGGAACGGCGCGGAGCGGGCCGGCGTGCCCTTCCCCGTGCTGTCGCCGCGGCTGCTGACGGCCGCATTCCGCTGGGTCCGCCGGGCCGACGTGGTCCATGTGCACGACTGCCTCTACCTGACCTCGTGGGCGGCCGGACTCGTCTCCGCGCTCACCCGCACCCCGCACCTGGTCACCCAGCACGTCGCCCTGGTGCAGCACCCGTCCGCGCTGGTGCGCGGGGTGCAGCGGGCCGTGTACGCGGTCGCCGGCCGCGGCCTGCTGCGGCGGGCCCGCACCGTCATCACGCTCAACGCCTCGGTCGCGGACTTCGTACGCCACTACGGCGCCCGTCCCGCCCGGGCCCGCCACCTCGCGAACGGCGTGGACACCGCCCTCTTCCGGCCCGCCGCCTCGGGCGAGGAGCGAGCGCTGGCCCGCAAGCACTTCGGCCTGCCGCAGGACCGGCCGCTGGTGCTCTTCGCGGGACGCCTGGTGCCGAAGAAGGGCTACGACCTGCTGCTGTCCGGCTACGACCCCTCCGCCGGCTACGACCTGGTGTTCGCCGGGGACGGCGACTCCACCGCCCTGACCGGCCGGCCCGGCGTGCACCACCTGGGTGGGCTGCCCCCGCAGGAACTGGCCGAGGCGTACCGGGCCTGCGACGTCTTCGCGCTGCCGTCGACCGCCGAGGGCTTCCCCCTCACCGTCCAGGAGGCCATGGCCTCCGGGCTGCCCGTCGTCACCACCGACGACCCGGGCTACGCGCCCTACCGTCTCGACCGCTCGCACGTCACACTGCTGGACCGGGACGCCGGGGAGATCCGCTCCGCGCTGTCCGCACTCGCCGGGGACGAGCAGCGGCGCGAGCACATGGGCCTGTACTCGCGCGAGCTCGCGACCACGGCCTTCGCCTGGGAGGAGCACGTGAGCGCGCTGACCCAGTACTACCGGGACGCTGCGAAACCGGCCACCGATGGCTAGGAACAGGGGCAGGCACGCCCGTCCCTCGGACCAGGTGTACCGCAGTTCGTTCTTCCTGATGGCGTCGACGGCGACCACGGCCGCCCTCGGCTTCGTCTTCTGGGTCGTGGTGGCGCGCTTCTACACCCCGGAACAGGTCGGTCTGGCCACGTCGCTGATCTCGGCGACCTCGCTGATCTCCTACCTGAGCCTGTTCGGGCTCAACAGCACGCTGATCCGCTTCCCGGCGGCGGGCCCCGCCCGCAACGGACAGCTCACCCAGTCGATCGCGCTGGTCGGGACGGTCTCGTTCCTGATCGCCGCGCTCTACCTGCTCGGCCTGCCGCTGTACGCGCCGAAACTGGTCTTCATCCGCGACCATGCGACGGCGGCCGCCGCGTTCGTGGTGTTCTGCATTTGCGCGGCGGTGAGCCAGCTGACCTTCTCGGTCTTCGTCAGCGCCCGCATGGCCCACCAGAACGCGCTGGTCTACGGCCTGCTCCAGGGGCTGGTCAAACTGGCCCTGCCGGTCGCCCTGGTCGGCTACGGCTCGGCCGGCATCCTCGGCTCCACCGGTGGCGGCTTCGTGGCGACCGCGCTGGTCGCGCTGTTCCTGATGCACCGCCAGCTCGGCTTCCGCTTCGACTTCCGCGCCCGGGGCACCAGGCTCCGCGAACAGCTGCGGTTCTCCGTCGCGAGCTACGTCACCAGCCTGCTCAACCTGCTGCCGCAGCTGGTCGTCCCGCTCATCGTGCTGCACCAGCTCGGCGCGGCCGCGGCCGGCTACTACTACGTCGCCTTCCAGATCGCCAGCCTGCTCAACTCGGTGGCCTTCTCCGTCGGCGAGGCCCTGTTCGCGGAGGGCTCCAACGACCCCTCCCGGATCGGCGTCCTCCTCCGGAAGACCGCCGCGATCATCGCCGGGCTGATGATCCCCGCCTCCGCCGTGGTGGCGTTGGGCAGCGGGCTGATCCTCAAGCTGTTCGGCGGCAGCTACGCCGCCGAGGCCAAGCCCCTGCTGATCGCGTTCGCCGCCGGGGGCCTGGCCGTCGCACTCACCACCTGGGCGAACTTCGCGCTCAAGCTGACCGGCCAGATGCGGCAGCTGGTCGTGAACAACGTCGTGTACGTGACCGTGTCCGTCTCCCTCACCCTGCTCTGGGCGTCCCGGGGTCTGGTCTGGGTCGGCGTCGCCTGGGGTGCGGGCAACCTCGCGTCCGGGGTGGTCGCCCTGGTCGCCGTGCTCGGGCACCGGCGCCGCAGCCTGGCGGCCGTACGGGCGCAGAAGCACCAACTGGAACTGGACCGGCCCCGGACCGTGGAGGCACAGGCATGAGGATCCTGCAGATCGTCAACATCGGCTTCGAAGCCGGAGGAGCGGAGAAGAGCGTCCGGCTGATCATGGACGGCCTCGGCCGCCGGGGGCACGAGGTGCGGGTGCTCTCCACCGACCTCCTGCTGACCGGGGCCGCCGACCAGCAGGTCTTCGCCCACGACCTGGTCCCCGCCGTCACCGGCAACCCGGCCAAGCGGCTCCTCGGCTACTTCTGGCACCGCCAGGCGTACCGCCGGGTCGGTCAGGTCGTGCGGGACTTCCGGCCCGATGTCGTCCACCTCCACACCATCGGTGAGTTCAGCCCCGCCGTACTGGCGGCCACCAAGGGCCGCCCGCGGGTGCTGACCGTGCACGGGCCCGAGGACTGGACCCGGTCGCTGCTGCGGTGGAACCTGGCCAGCGCGGCCTCCGGCGGCCGGCTCTCGGCCAGCGACGCCGCCCGCTACCTCTACCTGCGGTACTTCCAGCGGCCCGCGTACCTGCCGCGGCTGCGGCGGGTGAACCGGGTGATCGCCCCCAGCCGGTACTACGCCGACGCCGTACGCGCGGACGCCGGCGCCGTCCCGGTCTTCGTCACGCCCAACGGGATCGAGCGCAGCACCTTCCCGGAACCGGTCAAGGAGACCGGGCACCTGGTGTTCGTCGGCCGGCTGGAGCCGGTCAAGGGTGTCCATGTGCTGCTGGAGGCGTTCCGCGAGCTGCTCGCGTCCCATCCGGACGCGCGGCTCACCATCGTGGGCGACGGGACGGACCGCAAGCGCCTGGAGGACTCCGCCGCCGGGCTCGTCGGGGCAGGCCGGGTGACCTTCCGGGGCTGGCTCTCCCCCGACGGCGTCGCCGACTGCCTGAGGGCCGCCTCCGTGGTGGTGCTGCCGTCGCTGTGGCCGGAGAACTTCCCCACCGTCGGGCTGGAGGCCCTGCAGATGGGCCGCCCGCTGGTCGCCTCCAGGGTCGGTGGACTTCCGGAGCTGGTGGGCGAGGACAACGGTGCGCTGGTCACCGCGGGGGACGTCGCCGGGCTCGCCGCGGCGCTGGGCCGGCTCATCGGCGATCGGCAGGTGTTGGAGCGCATGGGGGAGGCCTCGGCCGCGCGCGCCGAGCGATATGGCGTCGAGGAGTTCCTCGACGCCCTCGAACATCACTACAAAGAGGTCGTTGCAGAGTGAAGATCGTTGTCGTCAATGCCTTCGAACGCGGGAACCGCGGCGACGCCGCCCTGCTGAGCGTGGCCATCCAGCAGTTGCAGCGGGCCTACCCGTCGGCGCAGATCGTGATCGCGGGCTTCGAGGAGCCGGAGGTCTGGCCCGAGTTCGACGGCATCCCCAACCTCGGTTCGATCCGCAGGTACGTGGGTGACGAGAAGGCCGGCCGGCTCGCCCGGCCCGCCCGCAAGGCAACGGCCATGGGTCTCGCCGCACTCGCCGCGCTCCCCGGCGGCGGGCGACTGGTCAAGGCGCTGGCCCGGCTCCTCCCCAGGGAGATGCGGACGGAAGTGCGCGCCCTCGCGGAGGCCGATCTGGTGCTCTGCGTCGGCGGCGGCCACCTCAACGGCAAGGCGGACTTCGCCTCGGACCTCAGCATCACCTTCCTGCTGCTGCCGATGTGGTTCGCCCACCGCTTCAAGGTGCCCGTCGTGCTGGGCCCCCAGTCGTACGGCCCGTTCCCCACCCGGTGGCAGCGCCTGGTGATGAGGCGGGTGCTGGGCAGGAGCCGCCGCATCGTGGCGCGTGAGGGGATCAGCCTCACCAGGCTCGCGGAGGCCGGCGTCCCCGACCGGATGGTGATCCACGGCGTGGACAGCGCCTTCGCCTTCCAGGGCATGTCCCAGCGGCCCTGGCGGCAAGAGCTCGGGATTCCCCAGGAAGCGCCCCTAGTGCTGGTCACCGCCCGCCAGTTCCTCGACGCCGCGGCGCAGTCCGTGTACGAGGACGCGATGACCGCCGTCGTCCGGCACCTGCTCGACCAGGACTGCCACGTGGTGATCGTCCCCCAGGTCACCTGCGTCTTCCAGGCGGACGACGACCGCATCGTCAACCGCCGGATCGCCGCCACGCTCGACAGCCCCCGGCTGCACGTCCTCGAAGACGATGGCATCGACCACCACGAGATCTTCGCCCTCTACGGCGCCGCGGACTTCATCCTCGGCACGCGCTTCCACTCGGTGATCTTCGGACTGGTCTCCAAGGTGCCCTGCGCCGCGATCGAGTACGACCACAAGACCCGCGGGATCATGCGGGACCTCGGTCTGGAGCACTGGGTCGTCCGGATGTCGGAAGCGACGCCGGACTCGCTGATCAGCCTGGTCGACAAGCTGCTGGCCGACGCGGACTCCTACCGTCAGCACCTCCAGACCGCGATCCCCGCCTACTCCGCCCGCGCGGAGGAGTTCGTCGGCCTCCTGCGCACCGACGTACCCGAGGTGACCCGGGGATGACCACCGAACGCACCGTCGCGGTCGTCGCCCCCTACTACCCTCCCAAGGTCGGCGGCGTGGAGAACTACGCCGCCCGGATCGCCCGCGCGGTCGCCGACGCACCCGGGCTGCGGCCGGTCGTCATCACCACACGGCTTTCCGGGCTCCGCACCACCGTGGACGTCGAAGAGGGCGTGCAGGTCATCCGGCTCGGCGCCTGGCTGAGGCTGTCCAACACCCCGCTCAGCCCTCTGTGGCCGCTGCAACTGCGCCGCTGGCTGCGCCGTACCGGGGCCGAGGTGGTCAACGCCCACGCCCCGGTCCCCGGGCTGGCCGACCTGGCGGTCGCGGTCTCCGGGAAGCGGCCGGCCGTCCTCACCTACCACGCGGGCTCGATGCACAAGGGCGAGCCCGGCAGTGGTGCGGCGGACCGGCTCATCGGCCTGTACGAACGCCGCGTGCTGCCGCGGGTGTTCCGGCGGGCGCGGACGCTGGTGGCGGTGTCGCCGGTCTCACTGGCCGCCGGGCACCCGCACGCGGTCGAGATCACCCCCGGCGTCGACGTCGAGCGGTTCACCCCCGGGCGGCCCGCCTCGGAACGTCCGCGGACGGTCGTATACGTCGGCCGCATGGACCGCTCGTCGGCCTGGAAGGGCGTCGACGTCCTGGTGAGGGCGTTCGCCGAGCTGGCGGCCGAGGTGCCCGATGCGCGGCTGCGCCTGGTCGGCGGCGGCGACGCGGTGCCGGACCATCTGCGGCTCGCGGCGGAACTCGGCATCGCGGAGCGGGTGGAGGCGGTCGGCGAGCTGACCGGGGACGCCCTGGTCGACGTGGTGCGGACGGCCGCCCTCGCGGTACTGCCGTCGCGCACCGAGGCGGAGTCCTTCGGCATGGTGCTGGTCGAGGCGATGGCCTGTGGCACCCCGGTGGTGGGCTCCGCCGTGGGGGGCATCCCGCACGTCGTGACGGACGGCGAGACCGGGCTCCTGGTCCCGCCCGGCGATCCCGGTGCGCTGGCCGCCGCCTGCCGCAAAGTGCTGACCGACGCCGCACTCGCCGACCGGCTGGGCGCGCGGGGCCGGCAGGAGGCGGAACGACGTTTCGCCTGGAACGGCCTGATGGAGCACTACATCAGGCTGTTCCAGGCGCTGTAGCGGCGGCCGGCCCGCGGGCCGGCCGCTACTTCTTCTTGCTGCGCTCGTAGGCGGCTATCGCCGCCTTGAGCGCTTCGAAGGACGGCTTCTTCGTGCCGTCGTAGCGGCGCATCCCGTAGTACAGGGCCCGTTCCTTCTTCTCCTCGGGACGGGCCTGGTCCTGGTCGGTGTACCAGAACATCGCGTCCACGTGCGGGTTGGCCACGGCCGCCGGGATCGTGTCGGTGGCGATCTCGGTCTGGCGGGCCTCGGTGACGTGCGTCGTGTTCGGGGGGCTCACCTTGCCGTCCGACGCCGCACCGGGCCCACTGGTCGGTGCTCCCGTCTCGGTCAGCCAGATGGGGATGTCGGGCGTGCCGTACTTGTCCAGGATCCCCACCAGGTTGTCCCGGAAGCTGCTGATCCGCTCGAAGGCGGTACCGGTGCCCGGTGTGGCACTGGGCAGGGTCGGATAGTTGAACGGGTGGTAGCCCACGGCGTCCACGTACTTGTTGCCGCCCAGCTTGCAGACGGCGGCCAGGAAGTCCGTCTGGGACATCCTGTGGCGCTCCGGTTCGGTCTTGGACACCGCGAGGCCGCCCATGACCACGTAGGCCTTGGGGTCACCGGCGCGCAGCGCCTTGCTCGTCGCCCGCAGCAACGCGGTGTAGGCGGCCGGGTCGGGAACGGGCCGCCAGAAGCCGATGTTCTCCTCGTTCCACACCTCCCAGGTGTGGATCCCCTTCGGGGCGTACCGCTCGGCGGCCAGCTTGGCGAAGGCGGCGAAGACGTCGGGGTTGGCGGGCCCGCAGTTCTGGGTGGACGTACAGCTCGCCGGGCGCGCCCACTTCGGGGTGTAGCCGAGCACCGGGAGCACGTTCAGACCACGGGACCTGGCCGCCTCGGCGACCCTGTCGAAGCGCTGCCACTCGTAGGCGTAGGGCGAGTCCGGCTGGATGTTGTTCCACGACAGGTCCATCCGGACCCACTTGGCACCGACCGCGACCGCGTCGTTGAGGCCCCGCGCGAGGTCCGCGTCCGACTTCCAGGTGAGGGTGTCACCGTACGAGATGCCCATCTTCACATCGCGCACGCCGGCCTTCTCCGAGGGGGACGGCGTGGGGCTCTTCGCACCACCGGCCTGCGGGGCAGGGGGGGATGTGGACGGCATGGACGCGGCGACGACGGTCGCGACCGCCGAGACCACGAACGCCACGAGCGCCACGAGGAGGCGATGCCGTCTACTGGAATCCTTCACCATGCGCACAGCGTAGGCCAATCCCTCACGGCGTGTTCCCGCCCCCCGGACGGGCCGCCCGGTCCGGGACTCCCTGGGCGCACCGGACGTCCTCCCGGTCTCCCTGGCGCCGCCTCAGCCGGCACGACACCGCTCATCTGCCGTGCCCGTCAGATGGTGTAGTGCTCGCTCGGCACTCGTCCCCACTCCGCGTCGCCCACCTCGAACGACTCCGCCTGCCGCTGCTGGGGCATCAACGGCGTCGGTTCGGGCCGCGTGGAGCGGTCGTACCACTGGGCGCGGGTGTCGGTGCGCAGCGCGTTGTCCCGGAGCCGGTGACGGAACAGCTGGGACAGGTTGGCCACGCCGTCCGACACCGCGTTGAGCTTCACCTCACCGCCGCGGGGCCGGTACTCGATGGGCACCTCCATGCAGCGGAAACCTTCCCGCACGGCGGCGTTCTTGATCTCCTGGGAGAAGCCCATGCCGTCCGAAGTGACCTTGAGGGTCTCCCAGATGTAGCGGCGGAACACCCACATCCCGCTCTGGGAGTCACGTATCTCGCTCTTGAAGAGCACGCGGCTGACGAGGCTGAGCGCGTGGTTCGCGACGGTGTGGGAGGGCTTCATCGCCGCGCGGTTCTCGCGGCCGAGCCGGTTGGTGTTGAGGAACTCGACCTGGTGCTCGTCGACGATCCTCAGCAGCCGGGGCAGGTCGTCGAACGGGTAGGTGCAGTCGGCGTCGCCGGTGGCGATCACGTCACCGTACGCCGCGGCGATCCCGGCCTTGTAGGCGTTGCCGTAGCCGCGCAACGGCTGGTGCACCACCCGGGCCCCGTAGGACGCGGCGATCTCGGCGGTGCCGTCCGTGGAACCGTTGTCGGCTATGACCACCTCGACGCCCCAACCCTCCGCGGTGAGCTCTTCGAGCGGGATCGTCCCGAAGACGTGCGGCAGGTTCTCGGCCTCGTTCAAGGCCGGAATGACGATGGACAGAGTGGACACAGCAGGTTCCCCCCAGCTGGTGGTGTACGCAGAGACCAAGTCGAGACCCGGCGTCTGTGCTCTCACACCCCCCAGCCGGACCCGTCCGATGGCATCGATCACTGTAGACGACAATTAGCACAGCAGAACCACGGATACACGATCGTAATCGAAAATCACATGCTCATCCATGGTGCTTAACCTTCCGGATGTCTTTGCTTCACCGAAAGACCGCCCCGAGTGCCCGTAATTGACGGTCCCTTAGCGACCCAACCGGAACCGGACTCGCCGATTAAGCCCGGCTCCGTGCGGCATCCGTTCATCACCCACGGAACGCGCCGGGGCCCGTACCGCCGGGCGGCGGTACGGGCCCCAGAAGTCCGGAACGGCGGTCAGCGGTGGTGCGTCGGCGACACGGTGACCTCGACCCGCTGGAACTCCTTCAGTTCGGAGTAGCCGGTCGTGGCCATCGCGCGGCGCAGCGCGCCGAAGAAGTTCATCGAGCCGTCGGGCGCGTGCGAGGGGCCGAGCAGGATCTGCTCGGTCGTGCCGGCGGTGCCCAGGTTCATGCGCTTGCCACGCGGCAGTTCCTCGTGCGTGGCCTCCATGCCCCAGTGGAAGCCGCGGCCGGGTGCGTCGGTGGCGCGGGCCAGCGGGGAGCCCATCATCACCGAGTCGGCGCCGCAGGCGATCGCCTTGGGCAGGTCGCCGCTGGAGCCGAAGCCCCCGTCGGCGATGACGTGCACGTAGCGGCCGCCGGACTCGTCCATGTAGTCGCGACGGGCCGCGGCCACGTCGGCGACCGCGGTCGCCATCGGCACCTGGATGCCGAGGACGTTGCGGGTGGTGTGGGCGGCGCCGCCGCCGAAGCCCACGAGGACGCCCGCGGCACCGGTGCGCATCAGGTGCAGCGCCGCGGTGTAGGTGGCGCAGCCGCCGACGATGACGGGGACGTCGAGCTCGTAGATGAACTGCTTCAGGTTGAGCGGCTCGTGGGAGCCCGACACGTGCTCGGCGGAGACCGTCGTGCCGCGGATGACGAAGATGTCCACGCCCGCGTCGACCACGGCCTTGGAGAACTGCGCGGTGCGCTGCGGCGAGAGCGCGGCCGCCGTGACCACACCGGCGTCGCGCACCTCCTTGATGCGCTGGCCGATCAGCTCCTCCTTGATCGGCGCCGCGTAGAGCTCCTGCAGGCGCCGGGTGACGGAGGCGTCGTCCAGCTCGGCGATCTCGGCGAGCAGCGGCTCGGGGTCCTCGTAGCGGGTCCACAGACCCTCGAGGTTGAGCACGCCCAGGCCGCCGAGGTTGCCGATGCGGATCGCGGTCTCCGGGGAGACCACGGAGTCCATCGGGGCCGCCAGGAAGGGCAGCTCGAAGCGGTAGGCGTCGATCTGCCACGCGATCGAGACCTCCTTGGGGTCCCGCGTACGGCGGCTCGGGACGACGGCGATGTCGTCGAATGCGTATGCCCTGCGGCCGCGCTTGCCCCGCCCGATCTCGATCTCAGTCACTGTCGCTATGCCTTTCCTTCGTGGCCTGCCCGTCCAGTATCCCAGGCAGGGCAGCCGGAAGCCCGCGGCCGTGCGGCGCCGCGGGCTCCGGGTGATCCGCTGGTACCGGTCAGCGGGTGTGGTAGTTCGGCGCCTCGGTGGTCATCTGGATGTCGTGCGGGTGGCTCTCCTTGAGCCCGGCCGCGGTGATCCGCACGAAGCGGCCCTTCTCCTTGAGCTCGGGGATGGTGTGGGAGCCGACGTAGCCCATGGAGGAGCGCAGGCCGCCGATGAGCTGGTGGGCCACGGCGGAGAGCGGGCCGCGGTAGGGCACCTGGCCCTCGATGCCCTCGGGGACGAGCTTGTCCTCGGAGAGGATGTTGTCCTGGAAGTAGCGGTCCTTGGAGTACGACTTGGCCTGCCCGCGCGACTGCATCGCGCCGAGCGAGCCCATGCCGCGGTAGGACTTGAACTGCTTGCCGTTGATGAAGAGCAGCTCGCCCGGCGACTCCTCGCAGCCCGCGAGGAGGCTGCCCAGCATGACGGTGTCCGCGCCGGCCGCGATGGCCTTGGCGATGTCGCCGGAGTACTGCAGGCCGCCGTCGCCGATCAGCGGGACACCGGCCGGGCCGGCCGCGAGGGAGGCCTCGTAGATCGCCGTCACCTGGGGCGCGCCGACACCGGCGACCACCCGGGTGGTGCAGATCGAGCCGGGGCCGACACCGACCTTGATGCCGTCGGCGCCCGCGTCGATCAGCGCCTGGGCGCCGTCGCGGGTGGCGACGTTGCCGGCCACCACGTCGATCTTGATGTTGGCCTTGACCTTGGCGACCATGTCGAGGATGCCGCGGCTGTGGCCGTGCGCACTGTCGATGACCAGGAAGTCGGCACCGGCCTCGACCAGCCGCTGGGCGCGGAGGAAGGCCTCGTCGCCGACGCCCACCGCGGCGCCGACCAGCAGGCGGCCCTCGGCGTCCTTGGCGGCGTTGGGGTACTTCTCGGCCTTCACGAAGTCCTTGACCGTGATCAGGCCCTTGAGACGGCCCTCGTCGTCGACGAGCGGCAGCTTCTCGATCTTGTGCTTGCGCAGCAGGTCCATCGCCTCGACGCCGGAGATGCCGACCTTGCCGGTGACCAGCGGCATCGGCGTCATGACCTCGCGGACCTGCCGGGAGCGGTCGCTCTCGAAGGCCATGTCGCGGTTGGTCACGATGCCCAGCAGCTTGCCGGAGGCGTCGGTGACGGGGACGCCGCTGATGCGGAACTTGCCGCACAGCGCGTCGGCCTCGGCGAGGGTGGCGTCGGGGTGGACGGTGATCGGGTCGGTCACCATGCCGGACTCGGACCGCTTCACCAGGTCGACCTGGTTCACCTGGTCCTCGATGGACAGGTTGCGGTGGAGCACGCCCACACCGCCCTGGCGGGCCATCGCGATGGCCATCCGCGCCTCGGTGACCTTGTCCATCGCCGCCGACAGCAGCGGGATGTTCACGCTGACGTTCCGGGAGACCTTCGAGCGGGTGTCGACCTGGTTCGGCACGACGTCCGACGCACCTGGGAGCAGCAGCACATCGTCGTAGGTGAGTCCGAGCAGCCCGAACTTCTCGGCTACTCCGTCGGCGTTCAGCGTCATGACACCTTCCCCATGGTCTTGCCCGGCGAGATGTTCAATGCTAATGGCTCCCGCGCGAAACCAATTCCGCCCCTGCTGTGGGGGCCGGGGGCGGCGTGCGCTAGGCGCTCAGCCCGGGAGCACCCGCGGCGGCTTCCTCCGCCAGCGCCCGCAGCCGGGACAGCGCGCGGTGCTGCGCCACCCGGACGGCGCCCGGCGACATGCCGAGCACCTGACCGGTCTCCTCCGCCGTGAGGCCCACGGCGACGCGGAGCAGCACCAGCTCCCGCTGGTGCTCCGGGAGGTTGGCGAGCAGCTTCTTCGCCCACTCCGCGTCGCTGCTGAGCAGCGCCCGCTCCTCGGGCCCGAGCGAGTCGTCCGGCTGCTCGGGCATCTCGTCGGAGGGCACGGCCGTCGAGCCCGGACCGCGCATGGCGGCCCGCTGGAGGTCGGCGACCTTGTGCGCGGCGATGCCGAAGACGAAGGCCTCGAAGGGCCGGCCCTGGTCCCGGTAGCGGGGCAGTGCGCACAGCACCGCGAGGCAGACCTCTTGCGCGAGGTCGTCCACGAAATGGCGCGCGCCGCCCGGCAGCCGCGACAGCCTCGTACGGCAGTAGCGCTCGGCGAGCGGGTGCACATGGGCGAGCAGATCGTGCGTCGCCTGCTCGTCGCCGTCCACGGCTCGACGTACGAGTGCCCCTATGGCTGTCTCATTGCCGGTGGCCTCGTCGCGCATCCGTCCATAGTGCATCGCCGCGGGCCGCTCCGTGGGCTCACACCCATGGTTGTGCTCCGAAGCGTTATGCGGCGCGCCGTGCGGAGCGTTCCGAGGGACCGCACCGGCCGTAGTCATGTCATGCACCCGCCGCCCCGCCCGACCGTGTCCCCGAGAGTCCATACCTCAAGCATGCGCCCTCGGCGCGGAAACCGGTACGAGCGGGGCAGCCGCACAGCTGCCCCACAGCTCATCGGCCCCTCCAGCCCTCGAAGCCGCTGCCTCAGCGCACCAGGCCCCAGCGGAAGCCGAGCGCCACCGCATGGGCCCGGTCCGAGGCGCCGAGCTTCTTGAACAGGCGTCGTGCGTGCGTCTTGACGGTGTCCTCGGAGAGGAAGAGCTCGCGGCCGATCTCGGCGTTGGAGCGGCCGTGGCTCATGCCCTCCAGCACCTGGATCTCGCGGGCGGTCAGGGTCGGGGCGGCGCCCATCTCGGCCGAGCGCAGCCGGCGCGGGGCGAGCCGCCAGGTCGGGTCGGCCAGCGCCTGGGTGACCGTGGCCCGCAACTCGGCGCGCGAGGCGTCCTTGTGCAGGTATCCGCGGGCACCGGCGGCGACCGCGAGGGCCACCCCGTCCAGGTCCTCGGCGACCGTGAGCATGATGATGCGGGCGCCGGGGTCGGCGGACAGCAGCCGCCGTACGGTCTCGACGCCGCCGAGGCCGGGCATCCGGACGTCCATGAGAATGAGGTCCGAGCGGTCGGCGCCCCAGCGGCGGAGGACTTCCTCGCCGTTGGCCGCGGTCGTCACACGCTCCACGCCGGGCACGGTCGCTACCGCGCGGCGCAGGGCCTCTCGGGCAAGCGGGGAGTCGTCGCAGACGAGAACGGAAGTCATGACCGTCCTCCGCAGCTGATCCGCGTCACGTTGAGCCTCCAGGCTGTACGAATCGTTCACCGGTGGGGATGACGGCCTCGGGCGTCTGCCCGATTAGTTCGACCGCCAACCACTTCCGCACCTTCAACGACCCTCACTCGAAAGAGTTACGGAGTTTGGCGGCCGACTCCCGCACTCTCCGTGCGCGGACCGACACGGATCAGCAACGTCGCAGGTCGCGGCCGTTCGCCGGGCCCCAAAAACCCGCACAACGGGCGCCCGCTTGCAGCACACATCAGCCGCCGACCGGGGGGCAATGTCAGATTTTGCCTGTTTGGAGGCTTTTTACCCGCATGGCGGGAGTTCGTTGGCGATTTTGTGATGAATCATATTTACATCTACTTCGACAGTAGATGTAACGTCGACAGCACCCTCCCAGAGCTTCGCGCCTGGACGGTGTCCCTGCAGCCCACCTCTCGAGGAGATGAGCAATGGCAGACTTCTCCCGCCTCCCGGGCCCGAACGCCGACCTCTGGGACTGGCAGCTCGTCGCCGCCTGCCGCGGTGTCGACAGCTCCCTTTTCTTCCACCCCGAGGGAGAGCGCGGCGCCGCCCGGAGCGCGCGTGAGGCGGCGGCGAAGGAGGTGTGCATGCGCTGCCCCGTCCGCGCCGAGTGCGCGACGCACGCTCTGACGGTCCGCGAACCCTACGGGGTCTGGGGCGGACTCACCGAGGACGAGCGCGAGGAGATGATGGGCCGGTCCCGCAACCGGGTCATGAGCTCGCACGCCACCGGCAGTCACTGACTCACCGGACAACAGCCACAGAGGAAACGTTTCACCACAACGACGGACGTCCGCCTCCGCGCGGACTCGGACCGAAGGGCGGTCGCGCAGAGCCGCGAGACGCAGCCGCCTGAGCATCATGTCGACGGCCGGCACCTGGGCCAGGTCGGGCAGCGTCACCGCGGCCACCTCACGGCGTACGGCCGGCCGGAGTTCGCGGACGGCCACTGCGCGCAGCCGTACCGCCTCCAGCGCGAGGCCGGGCTGCGCCGAGACGCCCATGCCCGAGGCCACCAGGCCGACGGCCGCCGGGTAGTCGTCCGTGGCGAAGTCGATGCGCGGCTCGAAACCCTCCCGCCGGCACAGCTCGACCAGGTGCCGGCGGCAGTGCGGGCAGCCCGCGATCCACGGTTCGTCCGCGAGGTCGGACAACCGCACCGGACGACCCCTGCGCGCCAGCCGGTGCCCGGCGGGAAGCACCGCGAAGAGCCGGTCGGAGAGCAGGGGGCGCACCAGCAGCCCCTCCCACGCGGCCGCCTGCTCGCCGCCGCCCTCGTCCTCGTAGCGGTAGGCCAGCGCCAGTTCGCACTCACCGGCGCGCAGCATCTCCACCGCCCGCGGCGGCTGCGCCTCGGCCAGCGTGATCCGTACGTCCGGGTGCGCGGCGCGCATCGCGGCCAGCGCGGTGGGGACCAGGGACGGGCCCGCGCTCGGGAACGACACCAGCCGCACCCGCCCGGCGCGCAGGCCCCCGATGGCCGCGACCTCCTCCTCCGCGGCGGCCAGCCCCGCCAGGATGGTCAGCCAGCAGATGAAGGCGCTGGAGCTCGCCGCGGGTACCCCGCTGCTGGTCCGCGGCGGGCGGACCACCCGGCTGACCGGGGCGGGCGAGGCGCTGGCCCGGCACGCGAGCGGGCTGGGTGCAGCCCAGTTCCCGCGCGGCGCCCGACAGCGAGCCGGTACGGGCCACGGCGCGCAGCACACGGAGGTGGCGGGCCTCGAACACGCCCCGAGCACAAGCGTTCCTTGGGGGGTGGCGTTCAGTGATCGATGATGGACTTTGGGCAGCCCGGGGCGCAGGCTGAGGAACCATGGACATCGCCGGGGAATTCGCGCTGGACGCCGGGATCACCTACCTCAACACCGCCTCCTCGGGCATCGGCCCGCTCCGCTCCGTCGAGGCGCTGCGCACCGCCGTGGCCGCCTGGTCCGACGGCACCGACGACTGGGTGCGCGACGAGCGCGTCCTGGGCGCCGCCCGCGCCGCCTACGCCCGCCTCACCGGGGTCGCCGCCGACCGCGTCGCGGTCGGCTCCTCCGTCACCACGCACGTCGGCATGATCGCCGCGGCCCTCCCCGCCGAGGCCGAAGTCGTGCTGGCCGACGGCGACTTCAGTTCGCTGGTCAACCCCTTCGCCTCCCGCGCCGACGTCGTGACACGCACCGTGCCCCTGGAGGGCGTCGCCGACGCCGTACGTCCCACCACCGACCTCGTCGCGGTCAGCGCGGTGCAGTCCGCGGACGGCCGGGTCGCCGACCTCGCGGCGGTCCGCGAGGCCGCGTCGCGGCACGGGGCGCGCGTGCTCGTCGACGCCACCCAGGCGGTCGGCTGGCTCCCGCTGCGCACGGACGGCCTCGACTACGTCGTGTGCGGCGGCTACAAGTGGCTGCTCGCCCCGCGCGGGGTGTCCTTCCTGACCGTGCGGGAGGGCGCCGAGGACGGGCTGTCGCCGCACTTCGCCGGCTGGTACGCGGCCGAGGACCCCTGGGGCGACTGCTACGGGCCGGTCGCGCACCTCGCGCGTTCCGCCCGGCGGTTCGACGTGATGCCGCCGCTGCTGCCGTACCTGGCCGGGGCGGCCTCGCTGGGGCTCGTCGAGGAGCTGGGCGTCGAGGCCATCGGCGCCCACGACGTCGCGCTGGCCGAGCGCTTCCGGGCGGGCCTGCTGCGGCTCGGCCACAAGGCGGTGCCCTCCGGCGCGCAGGCCTCGGCGATCGTGGCCGTCCCGGGCCTGGGCGACGCGGCGGAACGGCTGGCCGCCGCCGGCATCCGCGTCTCGGCCCGCGCGGGGAACCTGCGGGCGGCCTTCCACCTGTACAACACCGAGGCGGACGTGGACCGGCTGCTCCGGGTGCTCGCGGGCTAGGCACCGCCGGGCGGTCCAGGTCGCCGGAAAAGACCTCGCCGGGCGCCGGGCGGGAGCCGTACGGTCGCGGGATGAAGCTGCTCTCGGTGAACGTGGGCCGGCCCCGTCCGAACCCGTGGAAGACCAGCGGGACGACCGGCATCGACAAGCTCCCGGTGCCGGGCCCGGTGGCGGTGACCGCACCGGGCCCCAAGGGCACCGGCGCGGTCGGCCTCGCCGGCGACCGGGTGTACGACGTGGCGCACCACGGCGGTGCCGACCAGGCGGTCTACGCCTACGCACGCGAGGACCTCGACACCTGGGAACGCGAACTCGACCTGCCGCTGCGCAACGGGATGTTCGGGGAGAACCTGACCACCTCGGGGCTGGACGTCAACCAGGCCCTGATCGGCGAACGCTGGCGGATCGGCGGGCCGGGCGGCGCCGTCCTGGAGGTGTCCTGCCCCCGGATCCCCTGCGCCACGTTCCAGGGCTGGCTGGAACAGGGCGGCTGGATCAGGACGTTCACCCGTGCCGCGCTGCCCGGTGCCTACCTCCGGGTCGCCGAACCCGGGGAGGTCCGGGCGGGCGACCGGGTCGAGGTCGTCCACCGCCCGGACCACGAGGTCACCGTCGCGCTGACCTTCCGCGCGGTCACCCTGGAGCCCGCGCTGCTCCCCCGGTTGCCGGCGGCGGACGCGCTCCCGCAGGACGTGCGCGCCGCGGCCCGCGGACGCACGGGGGCTCACTAGCCTGCGGGGCATGACGACTTCACTGATCACGGGAGCCACCGCGGGGATCGGCGCGGCGTTCGCGCGCCGGCTGGCGGGGGACGGTCACGCCCTCGTCCTGGTCGCCCGCGACGAGCAGCGGCTGGAGGAGTGCGCGCAGGACCTGCGGCGCGCGTACGGGGTGACCGTCGAGGTGCTGCCCGCCGACCTGTCGGCGGACAAGGGCATCGAGACGGTCGAGGCACGGCTCCGCGACCGCGAGCGCCCGGTCGACGTGCTGGTCAACAACGCGGGCTTCGGCAACCGGGGCGGCTTCGGCGACGTGCCGATGGCCGACGAGCTGACCATGCTCAAGGTGCACTGCGAGGCGGTGCTGCGGCTGACCGGCGCCGCGACCGGCGCAATGCGGGAGCGCGGGCGCGGCTTCGTGATCAACGTGGCCTCGGTGGCGGCCTTCGTGCCGCGCGGCACGTACGGGGCCAGCAAGGCGTGGGTCGTCAGCTTCACCCAGGGCGTGGCCCGCGACCTGGCGGGCACCGGGGTACGGCTGCTGGCGCTGTGCCCGGGCTTCGTCCGTACCGAGTTCCACCAGCGGGCCGGGATGGACACCGGCGGCATCCCCTCCTGGGCGTGGCTGGACGCCGACAAGGTGGTCGCCGCGGCCCTGCGCGACCTGGCCCGCGGCCGCTCCCTCAGCGTCCCCGACCCCCGCTACAAGGTCGCGGTGGCGGCGGCCAGGCTGGCGCCGAGCGGGGCGCTCGGCCGCGTCTCGTCGAAGGCGGGGAGGCGCTTCGGGCCGGCTTACCCCCGCGACTGAGACCGGCCGTCCGGGCAGCACGGGCCGTCCCCGGCCGGGACAGCCCGAAGGCCCCCGTTCCCGGCCGGGAACGGGGGCCTTCGCGGTCCAGCTCAGTGGGAGTGGCCGTGACCGTGACCGGCCTCGGCGGGCTCCTCCTCCTTCTTCTCCACCACGAGGGTCTCGGTGGTGAGGAGCAGGGAGGCGATGGAGGCGGCGTTCTCCAGGGCGGAGCGGGTGACCTTGACCGGGTCGATGACGCCGGACTTCACCAGGTCGCCGTACTCGCCGGTCGCGGCGTTGAAGCCGTGGCCCTTCTCCAGCTCGGAAACCTTGGAGGTGATGACGTAGCCCTCCAGGCCGGCGTTCTCGGCGATCCAGCGCAGCGGCTCGACCGCGGCGCGGCGGACGACCGCGACACCGGTGGCCTCGTCGCCGGTCTTGCCGAGGCCGTCCTCCAGCACCTTGACGGCGTGGACGAGCGCGGAGCCACCACCGGAGACGATGCCCTCCTCGACCGCGGCGCGGGTCGCGGAGATGGCGTCCTCCAGACGGTGCTTCTTCTCCTTGAGCTCGACCTCGGTGGCCGCGCCGACGCGGATGACGCACACGCCGCCGGCCAGCTTGGCGAGGCGCTCCTGGAGCTTCTCGCGGTCCCAGTCGGAGTCGGTCGAGGCGATCTCGGCCTTGATCTGGTTGATCCGGCCGGTGATCTCCGAGGACTCGCCGGCACCGTCGACGACGGTGGTGTCGTCCTTGGTGACGGTCACGCGGCGGGCGGTGCCGAGCACGTCCAGGCCGACCTGGTCGAGCTTGAGGCCGACCTCCTCGGCGACGACGGTGCCGCCGGTGAGGGTGGCGAGGTCGCCGAGCATGGCCTTGCGGCGGTCGCCGAAGCCGGGGGCCTTGACCGCGACCGCGTTGAAGGTGCCGCGGATCTTGTTGACCACCAGGGTCGACAGGGCCTCGCCCTCGACGTCCTCGGCGATGATCAGCAGCGGCTTGGAGGCACCGGCCTGCAGGATCTTCTCCAGCAGCGGGAGCAGGTCCTGGATGGAGGAGATCTTGCCCTGGGTGATGAGGATGTACGGGTCCTCCAGGACGGCCTCCTGGCGCTCCTGGTCCGTCACGAAGTACGGCGACAGGTAGCCCTTGTCGAAGGCCATGCCCTCGGTGAAGTCCAGCTCCAGGCCGAAGGTGTTGGACTCCTCGACGGTGATGACACCGTCCTTGCCGACCTTGTCGATCGCCTCGGCGATCAGCTCACCGACCTGCTTGTCCTGGGCGGACAGCGCGGCGACGGCGGCGACGTCGTCCTTGCCCTCGATGGGGCGGGCGGTCGCGAGCAGCTCGTCCGAGACGGCCTTGACGGCGGCGTCGATGCCCTTCTTCAGGGCGGCCGGGGAGGCGCCGGCGGCGACGTTGCGCAGACCCTCGCGGACGAGCGCCTGGGCGAGCACGGTGGCGGTGGTGGTGCCGTCACCCGCGATGTCGTTGGTCTTGGTCGCCACCTCCTTCACCAGCTGCGCGCCGAGGTTCTCGTACGGGTCGTCGAGCTCGACCTCGCGGGCGATGGTCACGCCGTCGTTGGTGATGGTCGGGGCGCCGAACTTCTTGTCGATGACGACGTTGCGGCCCTTGGGGCCGATCGTCACCTTCACGGTGTCGGCGAGCTTGTTGACGCCACGCTCGAGGGCGCGACGGGCGTCCTCGTCGAACTTCAGGATCTTGGCCATACCGGCGGAATTCCTCGTCTTTGGGTTCTCGTCAAAGACCGCGCCCCGGGTCCCCGGTCCGTGCGAGGACTCGGTGTGCCCGGGGCGTGGTCACGGCATTTCTCGGTTACGAGCGGCGCCGGATTTACTTCTCGACGATCGCGAGGACGTCGCGAGCCGAGAGGACGAGGTACTCCTCGCCGCTGTACTTGACCTCGGTGCCGCCGTACTTGCTGTACAGCACGATGTCGCCGACCTTGACGTCGAGCGGGATGCGGTTGCCGTCCTCGAAGCGACCCGGGCCGACGGCCAGGACGACGCCCTCCTGGGGCTTCTCCTTGGCGGTGTCCGGGATGACCAGGCCGGAGGCGGTGGTCTGCTCGGCATCCAGCGGCTGGACCACGATGCGGTCCTCGAGCGGCTTGATGGCAACCTTGGTGCTGGTGGTCGTCACGATCCGACCTCCCCCTTCAAAGGGCTCACGGGAGTGTCTGTCTGGGGTGGCGACCTGGTAGGCCCGTCGTCGCGGGTGCCGGACCTGCCCGTCGCGTTTGTGCTGGCACTCGGCATGGCTGAGTGCCAGGTCCGAGACTAGGACGCGCTTAGCACTCGGTCAAGCGGAGTGCCAACGCCGCGCCGCACGATCCGCGCTCCCCCCGGGGGAACGGGGTGCCCGGACGCGCGGTTCCGGGCCCGGCGCGCCCGCGCCGCTCACCGGCGGACGGCGCTCCACGCGCCGAGCGCGGCAAGGGTGAACCCGTCGCGCAGCTCGCCCGAGCGGACCGCCTCGGCGATGTCGTCCGGGCCCCACCAGCGCGCCTCGGCAACCTCGCCGTCCCCGGCGGCACCGGGCCCTGCCACGGCGTCCCCGGCGACGGCCACCTCGACGACGGCCACCTGGCTCTCCAGCAGCCCGGAGTCGACGTCCAGGACCGCCACCACCGTCGCCGCCGAGCCCACCAGCCCGGTCTCCTCGGCGAGTTCGCGCAGCGCGTCGGCGACGGGGCCGGCCTCGCCGAAGCCGCGCGGCAGCTCCCAGGCCCAGCGTCCCACCGTGGGCCGCCACTGACGGACCATCAGCACGTCCTCACCCCGCCGGGCGAGGACCACGACACCTGTGCGACCGCCGCCGACCCGGACCCGGTGCAGCTCGACCTCCGCCCCGGACGGCAGCCGGTAGGTGTCGAGGTGGACCTCGCACCACCGCCCGCCCTCGGCGTCGACGTACGCCTTGCGGCTCCCGGTACGGGCCGCCTCGCCCTCCATCAGACCGCCCCCCGAGGGGTCGCCGGGAACTCCATCACGTCGTACCGGCCCCGGTAGTCCCGCAGGCGCGGCAGCCCCGCGGTCACGGCGGCGACGAGCACGGGCGTCAGGGCCCCGGCCGCGCCGGCCGCGAACGAACCGAGCGCCCCCTGGCCGAGCACCCCCGCGGCGACGCTCAGCCCGCCCGCCGCCAGGGTCTCGGTGCCCAGCCCGCGGACCGCCCGCGCGACGCGCCGGACGCGGGTCACCGGCACCTCGTCCCCGCGGCCTACCGGGGGCTCCTTGGTCCGTCCGCCGAGCAGGTCGCCGACCTCCTGGAGCGCGGCGAGGTCCTGCCGCTCCCACCACGCCGCGAGGGCGTCCGCGGCGTCGTCGGTGAAGCGCTGCCACTGCGCCGCGGTCAGCAGCCCGAGGCGCAGCTCGAAGCGGGTCGGCCAGGCCACCACCCGGGTCCGCTCCCCCAGCGCCTCGGCCTCCGCCCGCGGTACGCCGTGCCGGGTGGCGCTCACCCCGAGCGCGCACCCCTCACCGGCGGCGATCGCCCGGTAGTACGTCTCGTCGAAGGCGTCGCGCAGCGTCCGCCCGTCGGCCCGTACGTCCGGGTCCGGGTCGTGCAGCAAGGCGTCCAGCCGCTCGTGCACGCGGCTGCGCTGGGGCATGCCGCCCACGTCGAACTCCCCGCCGGTCCACGCGGCCAGCACGGCCCGCCCCGCGTCACCGGCGAGCGCCCCGGGCGGGGGCGGGGGCTGCACGGCGTACGCGGCCCCGTAGTCGGCCGGCCGCAGCGGGCTGACCTCCAGCCGGCCGCGTCCGGCCGCCTGCAGCCAGTCGTCCCAGCGGGTGACCATGCGCCGCCGCAACGGGGTGCCGAGGACCCCGGTCGCCGCGAGCAGCCGGTCCGCCGTGGCGGCCGGACCCTCCGCCGCGAGCGTCGCGGCGGCCGCGGCGGGGTCGGCGCGGGCG
This sequence comes from Streptomyces sp. NPDC059718, assembly GCF_042733315.1. NCBI lineage: Bacteria > Bacillati > Actinomycetota > Actinomycetes > Kitasatosporales > Streptomycetaceae > Streptomyces > Streptomyces sp. NPDC059718. The sequence goes on along the minus strand of NZ_JBHWGA010000005.1, from coordinate 225,875 downwards.
GCGAGCTCGCGCTGCAGGCGCAGGCACCGGTCGTCGGAGAGCGGCAGGGAGGAGAAGAGGAAGCCGCGCGAGAGGAGTGCGACGAGCTGCCCCGCAAGGTCCGCGTCGCGGGCGTTGACCCGGATCGGCATCATCGCCCCGCCGCCGACGGCGCGCAGCGCGAGCTCGTCGAGGAGTTCGGCGGGCCGCAGCACGGCGAAGGCGGCGCCGTCGAGCAGCTGGGAGTAGGCCAGGAAGAGGCTGCCGCCCTGGAGGACCTCCCAGCGCAGCCGCCCGAGCAGTTCCGCCCGGGTCCGCGCGTCCACGCGCTCCACCGGGGCGGCGCGGCCGGGTGCGCCGGCACTGAGCGTGGCCCGCTGCCGCAAGGAGTCCCATTCCGTGCTGAGCACGGCCGTCATCCGTCCCCCCTCGTCCACACGTACCGGGCCAGTCCAGCACGCACCGGCGCCGCGGGACAATGGACGGCGTGGATCTTGACGCGTTCTCGGCTCTCCTGACCGACGAGGGGCAGTCGCTGCTGACCTCCCTGCGGGACTACGACCCCGCCGCCGAACTGGCGACCGCGACACGGCTGCGGCGGCAGCACGACGCCGGGCTGGTGGCGGCGGCGCTGACGCAGGCCCGGCTGCGGCAGCGGGCGGCGGCGAAGTTCGGGGAGGACGCGTACCGGATGTACTTCACGCCCGACGGGGTCGAGCAGTCGACGCGCGCCTCCGTCGCCCGGCACCGGGCGGAGCGGTTCGCCGCGCTCGGGGTGCGGCGGCTGGCGGACCTGTGCTGCGGGATCGGCGGGGACGCCGTCCCGCTGGCCCGCGCCGGGGTGGAGGTGCTGGCGGTCGACCGCTCCCCGCTGACCTGCGCGGTGGTGCGGGCGAACGCCGAGGCGCTGGGGCTGGCCGACCTGATCGAGGTGCGCTGCGCCGATGTGACGGAGACCGCCACGGACGGCTTCGACGCGGTGTTCGCCGACCCGGCCCGGCGCGGCGGACGGGGCAGGATCTTCGACCCCGAGGCGTACTCCCCGCCGCTGTCGTGGGCGGTGGCGGCGGCACGGAGCGCGCCGCTGGCCGCCGTGAAGGTGGCGCCGGGGATCCCGCACGAGGCCGTGCCGGAGGACGCCGAGGCGGAATGGGTCTCCGACCACGGCGACGTGAAGGAGGCCGTGCTGTGGTTCGGCACCGCGCCGGGCGCCCGCCGCGCGACCCTCCTGCCGTCGGGTGCCACGCTGCCCGCCGCCGGGCTGCCCGACCCCCAGGTGCGCCCCGTGGGGAGCTGGCTGTACGAGCCGGACGGCGCGGTCATCCGGGCCCACATGGTGGCCGACGTGGCGGCGCAGGTCGGCGGCGGGCTGATCGACGGGACCATCGCGTACGTCACCTCGGACGAGCCGCACACGACGCCGTACGCGACCGCCTACGAGATCACCGACGTGCTGCCCTTCAACCTCAAGCGGCTCAAGGCCCTGCTGCGCGAACGCGAGGTCGGCGTGCTGACCGTCAAGAAGCGCGGCTCGGCCGTCGAGCCGGAGGAGGTGCGCCGCCGCGTCAAGCCGCAGGGCCCCCACGCGGCCACGGTCTTCCTCACCCGTGTCGCGGGCGCCCCGAGCATGCTGCTGGGCGGCCCGGCCCGCGGCTGAGGCGGCTACGTCCGCCGCAGCAGGCGCCGCGCGGCGCCCGGCACGTCGGTGAGGGCACCGGCGAGGACGGTGGGGTCGCAGCTGCCCAGCGCGGGGCCGGTGTACCCCCAGACCGCGCCGATCGACGGGATCCCGGCGGCCGCCGCGGCGGCGACGTCGGAGGGGCTGTCGCCCACGAAGCAGGCGCGGCCGGGCGGCACCCCGAGACGGCCGAGCGCGAGCAGGATCCCCTCCCCGGAGGGCTTGGGCGCCGCGTCGCCCCATCCGACCACCACGCCGAAGTGCGCGGAAAGCTCCGCGGGGACGAGCCGCGCCACCCGGCGCGCGGGCTGCATGGTCACCACCCCGATCGCCGTACCGGAGGCCGCGAGGTCGCGCAGCACGCCTGCGGCGCCCGGGAACGGGGACGCACCCCATGTGGCGAGGGCGAGCGCGTCCTCCCAGGAGGCTCCGAACACGGTCTCCTCGTCGGTCACGCCGAGACGCGCCAGGAGTTCGTGATGGGGAAGGTGGTCGAGTCCGGCCGGCAGACGGCTCTCGTCGACGGGCTCGCCCAGGGCGGCGCAGGCGACGTCGAGGATCGCCTGCCGCATCGCCCGCCGGCTGTCGAGGAGGACGCCGTCGAGATCGAAGAGGACGGCACAGCCGGAATCGGTCACGCGTACTTCGCCACCCGCGAGAACGCCTCCCGGACACCGGTCGTCCGGCAGGACGCCTGCTCGGGGGCGGCGCCGAGCAGAAGCCCGGTTGCGATCGACGCCGGACTCATCATACGACCGGCCCTCCCGCGCCCCGGGGTTAGGCCGTGTCCCCCACCGACTCGAAGCGCCAGCGGTGGACGGCCCGCCGGGCCAGGCCGTCGCCGGGCTCGGGCAGCTCGGGCAGCTCCGCGTCGTACGGGGCGTCCCACCAGGTGATGACCAGGACCCGGTCCTGAGGGGCGGAGAAGGTCTCCCGGCGCAGCGGGGCCGGGGACAGCGTCCGCCCGCGGGCCCACGCCAGCAGCTCGGGCCCGCGCCCCTCGACGGCGCGGGCCTCCCACATCAGGGCGACGGTCACGAGTAGAGGTTGTCCTTGCTGAGCTCGTGGAGATGGTCGTGGTCGTGCGTGTGGCCGGGCACGGACACGTCCGTCACCTGCAGCGAGGAGTCCGCCGGCAGGTCCCACGTGGAGGACGGCCGGCCGCGGGCCACCATCTCCGCGCCGAGGGCCGCGACCATGGCGCCGTTGTCGGTGCACAGCTTGGGGCGCGGCACGCGCAGGACGATGCCCGCGTCCTCGCAGCGCTCCTGCGCCAGCGAGCGCAGCCGGCTGTTGGCCGCGACGCCGCCGCCGATCATCAGGTGGTCGACGCCGTTGTCCTTGCAGGCCCGGATCGCCTTGCGGGTGAGGACGTCGACGACGGCCTCCTGGAAGGACGCGGACACGTCCGCGACCGGCACCTCCACGCCCTCCCGGCGCTTGGACTCGATCCACCGGGCCACGGCCGTCTTCAGGCCGGAGAAGGAGAAGTCGTACAGCGGGTCGCGGGAGCCGGTCAGGCCGCGGGGGAAGCGGATCGCGCCCGGGTCGCCCTCGCGGGCCGCGCGGTCGATGGCCGGGCCGCCGGGGAAGCCGAGGCCCAGCACGCGGGCGACCTTGTCGAAGGCCTCGCCCGCCGCGTCGTCGATGGTGGAGCCCAGCGGGCGCACGTCGCCGGTGATGTCGGGGGCCAGCAGCAGCGACGAGTGGCCGCCCGACACCAGCAGCGCCATCGTCGGCTCGGGCAGCGGCCCGTGCTCCAGCTGGTCGACGCAGATGTGGGAGGCCAGGTGGTTGACCCCGTACAGCGGCTTGCCGAGCGCGTAGGCGTACGCCTTGGCCGCGGACACGCCGACCAGCAGCGCGCCCGCGAGCCCGGGGCCGGCGGTGACGGCGATCCCGTCGAGGTCGGAGGCGGCGACGCCGGCCTCCTTCAGCGCGCGCTGGATCGTGGGGACCATCGCCTCCAGGTGCGCGCGGCTGGCGACCTCGGGGACGACGCCGCCGAAACGGGCGTGCTCGTCCACGCTGGACGCGATCGCGTCGGCCAGCAGGGTGTGCCCGCGCACGATGCCGACACCGGTCTCGTCGCAGGACGTCTCGATGCCGAGGACAAGGGGCTCGTCAGCCATGGGTGGTCTCTGTTCCTTGTAGTCCCGGTACGTCAGGGGATGCCGGCAGCTCGCCGAGCCTCATCACGAGCGCGTCGACGTTGCCCGGCTGGTAGTAGCCGCGGCGGAAGCCGATCGGCTCGAAGCCGAAGCGCGCGTACAGCCGCTGGGCGCGGACGTTGTCGACCCGCACCTCCAGCAGCACCTCGTGGCACTCGAAGGCGGTGGCCCGGCGCAGCAGTTCCCCGAGCAGCAGCGCGCCGAGGCCGGTGCCCCACTGCTCGGGGGCGACGCCGATGGTCTGCACGTCCCCGGTGCCGCCGACTGCGGCCAGGCCCCCGTAGCCGATGATCCGCCCGGCCTCGTCCTCGGCCACGACGTAGTACCGGGTCGCCGACGGGTGCCGCGCGTCGGCCAGTTCGGACCAGAACATGCCGCGCGACCACGCGTCGTCCGGGAAGAGCCGGTGCTCCAGCTCCATCACCGGGTCCAGGTCCCACCAGCGCATCTCGCGCATCAGCGCGGTCACTTCGGCAGGACCGCCTTGTAGCCGGCCGGCACCTGGGCGTCCGGGCGGCGCAGGTAGAGCGGCAGCGCGGGGAGGAAGTCCTCGCCGTCCGCCAGCTTCACGGCGGCGAGCGCGGCCAGCGCGGCGGCGGACTGGTCGGCGGGCGGGCGGACGTCGGTGAAGGCCTCGGGGTAGAGGGCGGCGCCCGCGCCGACCGCGGGCACCCCGGCGACCTGGCCGGCGATGTCGCCGGGCCGGTCCACGGCCGGGTCGGTCACCCGGGCCCGCGGGCCCTCGTACCGGGCCCAGTAGACCTCCTTGCGGCGGGCGTCCGTCGCCACGACGAACGGCCCCTCGATCCCGGCGGCGTAGGCCAGCCCGTCGAGGGTGCAGATCCCGTGGACGGGGACGCCGAGCACGTCGGAGAAGGAGACCGCGGTCACCAGCCCGACGCGCAGCCCCGTGTACGGGCCGGGGCCGACGCCGACCACGATCCCGGTCACGTCGCCCAGTCCGGTCCCCGCCTCCCGCAGCACACGGTCCACGGCGGGCATCAGCAGCTCCCCGTGCCGTCTCGCGTCGATCTCCGTCGACTCGGCGAGCACGCGCCGGCCGTCGTGCAGGGCGACCGTCACGGCGGGGGTTGCGGTATCGAAGGCAAGCAGCAGCACGCGTTCAGCCTACGGCGTTCACCGGGGTGGCCCTGCCAGGACGGGGGCACCACCGCGGCCCGGGACGGCGCTCCCGTCGGCGTGCGGCCCGGCTGCTAACGTCAACCCAGCGTGACGCCCACCTCCGGAGGAAAGCCGTGGCAAGGATCGGTTCAGGGACGATCGTGACCGGACTGACCGCAGCCGCACTGGCCGCCGTCGGCGTGCTCGCCGTCCAGGCCTCCAGCTCCGCCAGTGAGATGACCAAGGGCGTCCGTCCCACGGACACCGGCGGCCGCGACACCTCCGTGGCGGCCTCCCCCTCGCCCTCGCCGGAGCGGACGGACGAGCTCCCCGCGGCCTCCGGCAGCGGCAGCAGGGTCGTGTACTCGCTGCGCGCGGACCGCGTGTGGCTGGTCGGCGACAACGGGAAGGTGCGCACCACGTACAAGGTCGTCCCCGGCACCGTGGACCCCGCCCCCGGCACCTACTCCGTGACCTCCCGCAGCGCCGCCAGCGTCGGCGGCGACGGCGTGGCCGTCGAGAACGTGGTGCGGTTCACGACCGTCGACAGCGTGGTGATCGGCTTCAGCGCGGCGAAGGACGGCTCCCTGCCCGACGCCCCGCCCCCGGGTCAGCAGACCGGCGGCATCCGCGAGAAGCGGAAGGACGGGACGGCGCTGTGGAAGTTCGCGACCGTGAACACCAAGATCGTCGTCGTGCGCTGATTTCCCCCGGACGAGTGAACGCCCACCGGCTTGAGCCGGCGGGCGGCGGGCACCTCGTGTCCCGCTGCCCGGCCGGGCCGGTCCGGGCAGCCTCCGCCCGGGCAGCGTCCGACTAACTAGGCCGCGTCCGCCTCGGGGCGCCGCGCGGGTCCGTCCTGCGCCGTGTCCGTGTCCGGTTCCGGCTCCTCGGGCTCCCCCGGCGGGGTGCACACCGCGTTCGCCGCCGCGGCCGCCGCAAGCAGCGCCTGCATCGAGTAACCCGGCTCCGGCTCCGGGGCCGTGTGGGCCGACATGGATGCCTCCTGGGTCCGACGGGGGTCGGGTTAGGCAGCCCTAACCAACTCCTGGACTCCAGCAGAACACGGGGGACGTGCCGTACGCAACATCTTCCCGACACCTTGTCGGAACGGTTACGCGCTCAGACGCCGAGCCCCGCCAGATCCTCACCGGCCCAGCGCCCGCCGACCCCGGTGACGACGACCTCGCGCACGTCGTGGTCCTCCTGCCCGTTCCCGGCGACCTCGCCCACCGCGCGGTGGATCACGAGCTGCAGCCGGTCGTCGGAGAGCTCCTCGACCTTGCCCTCGCCCCACTCGACCACGACCACCGACTCCGGCAGCGAGACGTCGAGGTCCAGGTCCTCCATCTCGTCGAGGCCGCCGGTCAGCCGGTACGCGTCCACGTGCACCAGGGCGGGGCCGCCGCCCAGCGAGGGGTGCACCCGCGCGATCACGAAGGTCGGCGACGTCACCGCGCCCCGGACGCCCAGGCCCTCGCCGAGGCCACGGGTCAGCGTGGTCTTGCCCGCTCCCAGGTCACCGCTGAGGACGACGAGGTCGCCGGCGCGCAGCAGCGGCGCGAGACGGCGCCCCAGCTCGCGCATCTGGTCGGGGGTCTTGACGGTGACCCGGATCGCTTCCATGCCGATGGCTTCCATGCCCATGTGCCCGAATGCTACGCGCCGCCGGAGACCACGCGGTCCGCCCTGCCCGGCCCGGCGGGCGGCGGCACCGCCAGTTCGCGCAGCGCCTGCGGGACCGCTGCGCGCGAGGCGTCGGCCGCCTCGGCGAGCAGCGCCGCCAGGTGCGTGTTGACCAGCTCGGGGTGTTCCAGCATCACCAGGTGCCCGGCCCCGGGCACCACCACCAGCTCGGTGTCCGGCAGCCGCTCGGCGATGGCCCGGCTGTGCTCACTGGGCGTCAGCAGGTCCTTGTCCCCGGCCAGTACGAGCCCCGGCAGGCCGTCCAGCACGTCCAGGGCCTCGCTCTTCTCGTGCTCGGTGAAGGCCGGGTAGAACTCGGCGACGACGTCGATCGGGGTCGACTCGATCATCCGCTCGGCGAAGCGCGCGACGCCCGGGTCCACCTCGGAGCCGAAGGAGTAACGCTTGATGATCCCGGCGAAGAGGTCGGCCGTCGCCCGGCGCCCCCGTTCCACCAGGTCGACCTGGGTGCCCAGGATCCGCAGCACCCCCGGCGCCAGCGCCCGCAGCGCCCGCGCGCCGGCCGCCGGCAGGCCCAGCGTCACGCTGGCCAGCTTGCCGGAGGACGTGCCGACGAAGGCGAAGCCGGCCACGCGCTCGGCCACCACCTCGGGGAACTGGTCGGCGAACGCCATGACCGTCATGCCCCCCATGGAGTGCCCGACGAGCACCAACGGGCCCTCCGGCGCGGCGGCGTCGATCACCGCCTTCAGGTCGCGGCCGAGCTGGTCGATCGTGGCGGGCTCGCCGTCCGCCTGGTCCTTGCCCCGTCCGGAGCGGCCGTGGCTGCGCTGGTCCCAGTAGACGGCGCGTATCGCCCCGCGCAGCGCGGCGCGCTGGAAGTGCCAGGAGTCCTGGTTGAGGCAGTACCCGTGGCAGAAGACCACGGTCAGCGGCGGCGCCTGGCCGCTGCGGCGGAAGAACTGCCAGCGTCGCGTCGGCGCGGCGGCGTCGACCGCCGCCGGGTCCGCCTCCTCGACCTCGTAGTAGATCTCGGTGCCGTCCTCCGCGGCGGCCCTGCCCGGCATCCCGCGCAGCGAGCCGTACGGCCCGGCCAGGTCGAGGGCGAGCCGGGCGCGTTTGCGCATGCCCCGGCCCACCGTGGCCCGCTCCAGCGCCACGCCCGCGGCGGCACCCGCCGCGACGACGCCCACGGCCGCGCCGACGATCCCGGCGCGCTGCCAGCGACCGGAAGCGGCGGCCGCTTCGGCCACCGCCTCGATCGCCGTCCCCGTTGCCTTACCGCTCTCGGTCATGGTCGTATCGCTGCTTCCCCTTGGCTACGCGTTTACGTACCCACGTAGACGCGCGGCACCCGGGTCCCGATCCGAGTGACGATCTCGTATGCGATGGTGCCCGCCGCCCGTGCCCAGTCCTCGGCGGTCGGCTCACCGCGGTCACCAGGGCCGAACAGTACTGCCTCGTCACCCGCGTCGGCGCCGTCGCCCCCGAGGTCGACCACGAACTGATCCATCGCCACCCGCCCGGCGACCGTCCGCCACTTGCCCGCCACCAGCACCGGGCCGGTGCCCGAGGCGTGCCGCGGGATGCCGTCGGCGTACCCGACGGGCACCAGGGCGAGGGTCGTCTCGCCGGGCGTCGTGTAGTGGTGCCCGTACGAGACCCCGTGGCCGCCGGGGACGCGCTTGGCCGAGGCCAGCCGCGCCGACAGCGTCATCACCGGGCGCAGCCCGAAGTCGGCCGGGCCGCCGACCTGCGGGACCGGCGAGATCCCGTACATCGCCACCCCGGTCCTGACCAGGTCGAAGTGCGCCTCGGGCAGGGTCAGCGTGGCCGGGGAGTTCGCCATGTGCCGGACCTCGGGGCGCAACCCGGCGCGCTCCGCGGTCTCCAGGGCACTGTGGAAGACGGCGAGCTGCGCCGCGATGGAGGGGTGGCCGGGCTCGTCGGCGCACGCGAAGTGCGACCACAGCCCGGTGACCTTGACCAGGCCCTCGGTCTCGGCGGCGCGGGCGGCGGCGACGAGGTCGGGCCACTCCGCGGGCTGGGCGCCGTTGCGGCCCAGGCCCGTGTCGGCCTTCAGCTGGACGCGCGCGGTCCGGCCCGCGGCCGCGGCGGCCTCCGAGACCTCGCGCAGCGCCCACAGCGCGCTGACCGTCACGTCGACGTCCGCCTCCACGGCGGCCTGCCAGGGCCCTCCCGGCGTCCACAGCCAGCACAGCAGGGGGGCCGTGATCCCGGCTGCGCGCAGGGCCAGCGCCTCGTCGGGCGTCGCCGTGCCGAGCCAGCCCGCGCCCGCCTCGAGGGCGGCCCGGGCACACGGCACCATCCCGTGGCCGTAGGCGTCCGCCTTGACCACGGCCATCAGCCCGGAGCGGGGCGCGCGGGCGCGCAGCGCCGCGACGTTGGACCGCAGGGCGGCGAGGTCGATCGTGGCCTGGGCGCGCAGATTCGTCTCATCCATCGCGCCCAGTGTCTCAGGCCGGCCCTGTGCCCCCGTCACGTGGCGGGTTTCCTGCCCCACACGTACACCGCCTCCTGGAGCTTCAGGACGTTCCACAGCAGGCGCGCGTTGCGGTTGGACAGGTTGATGCAGCCGTGCGATCCGGGCGCCTTGTAGACGCTCCCGGGAGTGGCGTGCATCGCCTGGCCACCGCTGAAGAACTGGCTGTAGGGCATCGGCGCGTCGTAGATGTCGGAGACATGGTCCTTGTGGCGCCAGAAGACGGAGAAGCGGCCGGTGCGGGTGAGGTAACCGGTACGGCCGCTGCGGATGGCGACCGGGCCGAAGACGACCTTGGTGCTGCTGCTCTGCACCCACAACAGCTGGCGGTTGAGGTCGATGCAGACGATGCGCTTTCCCCGGGCCGGGGCCGGGCACCGGCGGGAGGCGTTCGGGCCCTTCCTGGTGGCCTCGTCGAGGCGGAGGTAGCCCCAGGTTGTGGGGCCCGCGAAGCCGGTGGCGGGGACGATGCCCCTGGACTTCTGGTAGCGGCGGATCTCCGAGCAGTCGGCCGCGGACTGCCTGCCGTTCACGCGCAGCCGCAGCCGCTTCTCGACCTCGCGCTGGTAGGGGCCGGTGAAGGACGTGCAGTACTCGGCGGGCCGCGGGTTCACCCCGTCATCCTCGTCCTCGTCGTAGTACGGGTCCTCGTCCTCCTCCTCGGCGGCCCGTTCCTTCTCGAACGTGCGGGCCCGCTCGACGTCCTCGGCCGGCACGAACTCCACCAGCTGCGGATCCACCCAGTCCTCGCCCTCGTCCTCGGAGGGCACGGCGCTGCGTGTGGGCCCGGCCGGCGACACGCCGATCGTGCGGGGCAGGGCGCCCTGGTCGGGGGTGTCGACCTGCCGGGAGGCGGCCGGGCCGAAGGGGACCCCGGGGACGAGCCGGTCGACCGGCACCGGCCAGTCGTCGTCCGCGGCGGCCGTCGTGTGCACCCCGAGTGCGGCAAGGGCGACCACTGCCGCGGTGAGCAGCCGGGCCCCGCTTCTGGCATACGTTCCCATGAACACACAAATTGACGTGCGGCCGCCCGGCGGAACGCCACGTAGGCGGACTCCACCCGTTTCGCCCAGTTGATTGACGGCGGGTCAGGACCTGATGTCGCGCCAGGCGTCGGGAAGGGCGGCGGCCACGTCGTGCGCGGCGATCGGCGCACCCACCGGGCCCGCGGCGACCCGCGCCGACAGACCGTGCAGGTAGGCGCCGACGGAGGCCGCGTCGCGCGGGGCGAGCCCGGCGGCCAGCAGGGACCCGGTGATACCGGAGAGCACGTCACCGCTGCCGGCCGTGGCCAGCCAGGACGTCCCCGTGGGGTTGACCCGGACGGGCACCCCCGGCTCCGGGGACGCGACGAGCGTCGTGGAGCCCTTCAGCAGCGCCGTCGCGCCGAACGCGTCGGCCAGCCTCCGTACATGGTCCAGCCGCGCCGCCTCCACCTCCTCGCGGGCCACACCGAGCAGCGCCGCCGCCTCCCCCGCGTGCGGGGTCAGCACGGTGCCCGCGGCGCGGGAGCGCACCACGGCCCGGTCCAGCAGCCGCAGGCCGTCCGCGTCGACGAGCACGGGCACGTCCGACGCGAGCACGTCGTCCACCGAGCGCCGCGCCTCCGGCCCGTCGCCCAGCCCCGGACCCACCACCCAGGCCTGCACCCGTCCGGCCTTGTGCGGCGGCCCGGCCGACACCAGCGTCTCCGGGAAGCGGGCCAGCACGGCCCGCGCCCCCGGGCCCACGTACCGCACGGCCCCCGCGCCCGCCCGCAACGCCCCCGCCACCGCGAGCACGGCGGCCCCGGGGTAGCGCTCCGAGCCCGCGACGACGCCGATCACGCCACGCCGGTACTTGTCGCTCTCGGCGTCCGGGCCCGGCAGGAGGGCGGCGACGTCGGCGTGCTGCAGCGCCTCCAGGTCGGGCGCGGTGCCGTCCAGGAAGGGGCCGAGGCCGATGTCGACCAGGCGCAGGGCGCCGGCGTGCCCGGCGGCCGGGTCCACGAGCAGGCCCGGCTTGTACGTCCCGAACGTCACCGTCATGTCGGCCCGCACCGCCGCGCCCCGGACCTCGCCGCTGTCGGCGTCCACCCCGCTGGGGAGGTCCACGGCGACCACGACCGCCCGGGACGCGTGCGCGGCCTCCGCCAGCGGCACCGCCTCGGGGCGCAGCCCGCCCTTGCCCCCGATGCCCACGATGCCGTCCAGCACGAGGTCGGCGCGGTGGATCAGGGCCACCGCGTCCACGTCGTCCGGGGCGACCGCACGGCCGCCCGCGGCACGCAGGGCCGCCAGGCCGCCGCGGTGCGCCTTCCGCGGCGCCACCAGGACGGCGGTCACCCCCGCCCCGCGCCGCGCCAGGCGCGCCCCCGCGTACAGCGCGTCGCCGCCGTTGTCCCCGCTCCCGGCCAGCACGACGACGCGGGCCGCGTAGACCCCGCCCCCGGTGCCGAGCGCGTTCGCGCACGCGGCCGCCAGTCCGGCCGCCGCCCGCTGCATCAGGGCCCCCTCCGGGACACGCGCCATGAGCGCCCGCTCCGCCGCCCGTACGGTCTCCACGCTGTACGCCACCCGCATGCGGCCATGTTCCCACCGCGGGGCCGTGGTTGCGCGCCGTCCGTGTGCGCGGGTTGCTTGCGCCTGCGGCGGGCATCCCCCGCCCGCCCTCCCGATTGCCCGGCGCGGTTGGTGCGGGCCTCGCGCGGTTCGTGGTGGGCCGGGGTCGGGGCCTCCGGGGCTGGGCATTCTGGACCGCATATTTATGTGCATGACGGGCGGTCCAGATCGTGCCGTCTGTGCCGCACAACAAATACACGTCAGCGTCCAGAACGCCCACCCCTACGACCCCGCCCTCTCCCTATCGTCAGGCGACCAACGGCCGGAGGGTGGCTGAGAAGGCGGTACGGGGCCGCCGCAGGTGCCTTACTCACCCCCCACCGGCCGTCATGCGCCCACACAACGGGAGGGGGTGTGGCGGGGTGCGCCCATGGGGGTCCCCCCGGCCGAAGGCTGGGGGAGACAAGCGGCGGACCCGGCGCCGAACGATGTAGGGATAAACCGCGAGCGCTGAGGACGTGCGCCGGCGCGGCCCCGACCCAGGCACACGGTGCGAGACCCGCACTGACCGCGCCGGGCAATCGGGCGGGCGGCGGGGAAACCGCCCGCCGCAGGCGCAAACAAGCCGCACACGACAACCGGGCCCCACAGAACGTACCCCGGAGGGGGTCAGCCCTCGGCGATGACCACCGCGGACGCGACCCCCGCGTCGTGGCTGAGCGAGACGTGGAACGTCCGCACCCCCAACTGCTCGGCCCGCGCCGCCACCGTCCCCCGGACGATGAGCCGCGGCTGCCCCGAATCCTCCGTGACGACCTCCGCGTCCGACCAGTGCAGCCCCCCGGGCGCCCCCAGCGCCTTCGCGACCGCCTCCTTCGCGGCGAACCGCGCCGCGAGGGAGGCGCCGCCCCGGCGGGCCCCACTGGGGAGGTGGAGCTCGCCGGGGAGGAAGAGCCGCTCGGCCAGGCCGGGCGTGCGCTCCAGGGACTGCTCGAAGCGGTCGATCTCGGCGACGTCGATGCCCACCCCGATGATCACGGCGTGCTCACTCGACCGTGACGGACTTCGCGAGGTTCCGCGGCTGGTCGACCTCGTTGCCGCGGGCCGTGGCCAGTTCGCACGCGAAGACCTGCAGCGGCACGGTCGCGACCAGCGGCTGCAGCAGCGTCGGGGTCTGCGGCACCCGCACCAGGTGGTCGGCGTAGGGGACGACGGACTCGTCGCCCTCCTCCGCGATGACGATGGTGCGTGCCCCGCGGGCCCGGATCTCCTGGATGTTGGAGACGATCTTGTCGTGCAGCACCGAGCGCCCGCGCGGCGACGGCACGACCACGACGACGGGGAGGTCCTCCTCGATCAGCGCGATGGGGCCGTGCTTGAGCTCGCCGGCGGCGAAGCCCTCGGCGTGCATGTAGGCGAGCTCCTTGAGCTTGAGCGCGCCCTCCAGGGCGACGGGGTAGCCCACGTGGCGGCCGAGGAAGAGGACGGTGTTCTTGTCCTTGAGGGACCGGGCCAGTTCACGGACCGGCTCCATGGTCTCCAGGACCTGCTCGACCTGACGGGAGATCTGGGAGAGCTCGCGGATGACGGCGAGGATCTCGTCGCCCCACTTCGTGCCGCGCACCTGGCCCAGGTAGAGGGCGACGAGGTAGCAGGCGACGACCTGGGTGAGGAACGCCTTCGTGGAGGCGACGGCGACCTCGGGGCCGGCGTGCGTGTAGAGCACGGCGTCGGACTCGCGCGGGATGGTGGAGCCGTTGGTGTTGCAGATGGCCAGCACCTTGGAACCCTGTTCGCGGGCGTGCCGCAGGGCCATGAGGGTGTCCATGGTCTCGCCGGACTGGCTGATGGCGACCACCAGGCTGCGCGGGGCCAGGATCGGGTCGCGGTAGCGGAACTCGCTGGCGAGCTCCACCTCGCAGGGGATGCGGGTCCAGTGCTCGATCGCGTACTTGGCGATCATTCCGGCGTGGAAGGCGGTGCCGCAGGCGACGATGACGATCTTGTCGACCTCGCGCAGCACGGAGGCCGGGATCCGTACCTCGTCGAGGGTCAGCAGGCCGCTCGCGTCGATCCGGCCCAGCAGTGTGTCGGCGACGGCCTTGGGCTGCTCGGCGATCTCCTTGAGCATGAAGTAGTCGTAGCCGCCCTTCTCGGCGGCGGAGGCGTCCCAGTCGATGTGGTACGGCCGGACGTCGGCGGGCTTGCCCTCGAAGTCGGTGACGGTGACGCCCTCGCGGCGCAGCTCCACGACTTGGTCCTGGCCGAGCTCGATGGCCTCGCGGGTGTACGCGATGAAGGCCGCGACGTCGGAGGCGAGGAAGTTCTCGCCGTCGCCGACGCCCACGACGAGCGGGGAGTTGCGGCGGGCGCCGACCACGACGTCCGGCGCGTCGGCGTGGACGGCCACCAGGGTGAAGGCGCCGTCGAGGCGGCCGCAGACCTGGCGCATGGCCTCGGCGAGGTCCCCGGTGGAGGAGTAGGCCTCGGCGAGGAGGTGGGAGACGACCTCGGTGTCGGTCTCGGAGAGCAGGTCGTGGCCGCGCTCGGCGAGTTCGGCGCGCAGGGCGGCGAAGTTCTCGATGATGCCGTTGTGGACGACGGCGACCCGGCCCGCGTTGTCAAGGTGCGGGTGCGCGTTGGCGTCCGTGGGGCCGCCGTGGGTGGCCCAGCGGGTGTGCCCGATCCCGGCGGGGCCGCTCGGCAGCGGACGCTCGTCCAGCAGCTTCTCGAGGTTGGCGAGCTTGCCGGCCTTCTTGGCCGCGGCGAGCCCGCCGTCGGCGAGGACGGCGACGCCCGCCGAGTCGTACCCCCGGTACTCGAGCCGCTTCAGACCCGCGATGACGACGTCGAGGGCGGACTGACCGCCCACGTATCCAACGATTCCGCACATGTGCCGTAGCCTACGGTCCGACTGGCGCCCGGACCTGCCGGAGCCTGCCCGGAATCGGAATTTCCCACGGTCACGAACCCCTGGTGCGCCGGGCCGTTGCGCCGCGATGTCACCGGGCGGTGGTCGCGCTCGATCTCGACGGGCCCGCCCCGAGATCCACACGCGGGGTTCGGGGAGGATCCTCCGGGACGGCGGCGCCGTGCGTCACACCGCCTGGCCACCGACCGCTTCGGCCCCGGGCCGGACCATGATCATGCGGGAGACCATGAAGGTGATCGGCACGGCCGCTCCCGAGGCGATCAGCGGCGCGAACCAGCTCCCCAGACGCAGCACGTCGACCAGCAGGTAGAGACCTCCGGTGGTGATCACGAAGTTGGCCGCGTTGGTGAGCGGGAAGAGCAGGAAAGTGCGCCAGCTCGGCCGGGTCCGGTAGGTGAACCAGGTCGTCAGGAAGTACGAAACGATCATGCTGAGCACAAAGGCCAGGATGTGCGCCGCCACATAGGGCAGCCGCAGCAGAAACAACAGGTACAGGCCGTAGTAGACGCCGGTGTTGGCGACTCCCACCATCCCGAACCGAATGAGCTGGCCGAGCATCAGCCGACCAGTTCCTTCTGCACCTCCGACGCGTTCCGGCTCCCGGTCCGGCCGGAGGCGATATTGGTCGCCTTCACCAGATAGTGCGGACGCCGCTTGACCTCGTAGTAAATTCGGCCGACATATTCACCGGCCACTCCCAGCATGACCATCTGTACACCCGACAGCGCCGTGATGACCACCACGAGCGTGACATATCCAGGAGTTCTCACTCCGTTAACCAGCGCGCCACCGACAATCCATGCGGCATACGCAAAAGCGACGGAAAGCAGCAGCATGCCGAGATACAGCGCGATGCGCAGCGGCTTGTTGTTGAAGGACAGCAGGCCGTCGAGTCCGTAGTTGAGCAGCTTGCCGAACGTCCACTTGCTGCGGCCCTGTTCGCGCACGGCGTTCTGATACTCGAAAGTGGCGGTCGAGAATCCCACCCAGGCGAAGAGGCCCTTGGAGAAGCGGTTGTACTCGGTGAGCGCGAGTACCGCGTCCGTCGCGCGGCGGGAGAGCATCCGGAAGTCACCGACCCCGTCGACCAGTTCCACGTCGACCAGGCGGTTGATGAGCCGGTAGTAGGCGCGGGCGGCGATGGTCCGGGTAACCCGGTCGCCCTCCCTGGTTCGCTTGGCGATCACCTGGTCGTAACCGTCGGCATGCAGGTCGACCATGCGCCGTATGAGCTCGGGAGGGTGCTGCAGATCCGCATCCATGATCACGACGGCATCGCCCGAGGCGTGCTGCAGTCCCGCCAGCATGGCCGCCTCCTTGCCGAAGTTGCGGCTGAAGGAGACGAATCGCACATGGCCGTCCCGGTTTCCCAGCTGCTCCAGGATGGAGAGGGTCCGATCCCGGCTTCCGTCGTCCACGTAGACGATTTCGAAGTCATGGCCGATCATCGCAAGTTCCATGACCAGGTGATCATGGAAGCGCGCTATGACGTCCTCTTCGTTGAAGCAGGGAACCACGACGGATATGAGCATGCTTCTCGCTCCAAGCGTGCTACCGGGCCAAGTGCGCAGCGACCGTAACACGAGTCCATTTAGGGGGGCGGCGGCGAAAGCGGCCCGACGGACCGACAGGTCGCCTTTTCTACCCGCCGAGGATGTGCGGCGGGTAACGAAAGAAAGTCCACTCGTTGAACAAGGACGCCGACACCCTTCTGCCGGCCCGGCATCCACACGTCGTCACCCTGCCACAGTGCGATGTGGAGCGAGCTCGGCGGTTTACCCGTGCTGCTAGCATCCCCGGGATCAGTCCGATTTTCGGGCGATCGGTCCGGTCTTCGCACGTGCGCGCTCGCATTAGCGGCGTGCGTTATTCCGCGAGACCGCCGGGAGGGAAAGGGGCCAGATGCCAATCCGGACGCCGGGCAGGGACCGCCTGCGTGCCGCGGGACTTGCCGCGCTGCTCACCGCCGTGGCCGTCTGCGCCGGTGACGCGCTGGCCCGGAGCTTCCCCTTCGGACCCCGCTCCCGCAGTGTGATCGACCTCGCCAACCAGTTCGTCCCCTTCCACACCTGGCTGTGGGACCTCCTGCACGGCCGCGCGGACGGCGGCCTGCCGGTCAACTGGCAGTCCGGCTACGGCTCCAGCTCCCTGCCCGACGTGGGCACCTATCTGAGCAGCCCCTTCGCGTTGCTGGTCGTGCTCTTCCCGAGGGACCGGATCGACCTGGCGCTCTATGCGATCACCGTGCTGAAACTGGCCGTCGCCGCAGCCGCGATGACATGGCTGCTGCTCTCCTTGAGGCGCGGCCGCGGCTGGGTGGCGGCGGTCCTGGGCTCCGGGTACGCGCTGTGCGGCTGGTCGCTCTTCCAGGGCGCGATCAACCCCATGTGGCTTGACGGACTGATCGGATTCCCGGTGCTGTGCCTGGTCGGGGAGTGGGCGCGGCACGGCCGTCGCCGGCTGCTCGGCACGGCACTGGTCGCGGTGGTCTGGATCGCCAACTTCTACACGGCGTACATGGCCACCATCGGCGCCGGCCTGGTGCTGATCGCCCAGCTGCTGATCAGCGACACCACACTGAGAGAGCGCTGCGCGGCCGTACTGCGCGCCGCGCTCACCACGGCGCTCGGCATCGGCCTGTCCGCGCCGCTGCTGTTCACCATCGCGCTGGGCACCCGGCACGCCTATCCCGGATCGGTCAGGCAGTTCTCCCCCCGGGACTGGACGGACGTACTCGCCCGGATGCTCCCCGCCACCTACAGCTCGCTGGATCCCGCCGTCTACGTGGGTACCGCGGTACTGCTCCTCGCCTTGTGCCTGCCGTTCAACGGCGCGGTACCCGCACGCGTGCGTCTGGTGTGGACCCTGCTGGTGGTGGGAATGGTGGGGTCCATGCAGTGGGGGCCCACCCATCTGGCCTGGCATGCCTTCTCCACGCCCAACGGCAGCGCCTACCGGCAGGCGTTCATCTTCAGCGGGCTGCTGGTGATCGCCGCCTGGCAGGCCTTCGCGCACGGTGTACCGGGCTTCCGGCCGCTGCTCGCCGGTCTGGGGACGCTGGTGCTGATCACCGCGGGCGCCATGCGGAGCGAGCTCATCAGCGACTGGACGGTGCCCACCCTGGTCGCGGGCACCGCGGCCGCGGCAGGCGCCGTGGTGCTGCTGGGCTTGGCCGCCCGCCGCCACCGCCGGTTCCTGGTGGCGTTCGCGGCCGTACTGCTCCTGGGGTCGCAGCTCGGACAGGCCACCATCAGTGCGGACTACGCGGCCCGGGCGCGGCAGCACAAGTTCCCCAGCCACCCGGTGTGGGGGGAGTACCAGGAGCGCCAGAGTCAGCTGGTGGCCGAGGCGGACGGCTGGCCGCGGTACCGTACGGACCCGGGCCTCCCCCAGGGCGTCGGCAACGATCCGCTGGTCGTCGGCGGACAGGGGGCGCAGTACTACAGCAGCCTCACCTCGGTCGCTCTCAGCCGGACCCTGTTCTCCCTGGGCTCAGGCTGGTCCGCGCTCGGCCGGTCGCCGCAGGACCTGGACAACCCGGTCACCGACACCATCTTCTCGATCGGCGCCCGGGTGCACCCCGACACCATGACGGTCACCCGCAGGGATGTGCCGCCGCTGGTCACCGTGCGGCCGTCCGAGCACCCCCCTGCCTTCGGCCCGTCGGCCTTCCGCAACCAGGAACAGCTGCTCGGGGCGCAGGTCTACACCCTGCCCGCCATCTCGGTCAGCCCGGCCGACGGCCAGGCCCCCGCCCGCACCCGCGACCACGGCTACCGGCTCTCCCGGGACGGCGCGGCCGGCGCAGGGGCCACGGACCGGCTCACCTTCTCCTGCCCGTCCGGAAGCGAGGTGTACCTGTGGGCCCCCGGGTACACCGGGACCGCGCAGCTCTCCGGCGGACCGGCCGCGAAGTTCCGGGGCAGCCCGCCGCAGTTGGGAGCCGAGATGCGACGGCTCGGCACGGCCACGGGGACGACCCCGCTCACCGTCGAACTGCGTGCCGCCGGGTCAGGCGTGCTGCCCGAGCAGCCGGTGGGCTGCCTGGACCCGACCCGCCTCGCCGCCGCCGTACAGCGGCTCAAGGCCACCGCGGCCACCGGCGTCCAGGTCAGCGGCAACGGTCTGGAGGCCGAACTGCCCGCCGGGAGCACGGGCACGGCCGTGATCGCCGTGCCGCGGACGGCCGGCTGGCAGTGCGCCGCCGGTGAGGGTGCAGCGAAGCCCGCCGGCAGTTACCTCGGCCTGATCTCGGTGCCACTGGACGGCGACGCCACCCGGATCAGCTGCGACTTCCGCCCGCCGGGGCTACGGCTGGGCTCGGCGGTCGCCGGGGTGTCGCTGCTGGGCCTGGCCTGGCCGGTGGTGCTGCGTCGGCTCAGGAGCCGGCGAGGGCAGTCGGCCCCGGACGAGCCGTTCGACACGCCGGTCGCCAGGCCCGCGCAGAGCGCAGTTTCGGCATAAGGCCGTATGCCGCCGGGGGGGGGGGGGGGGGGCGCCCCCCCCCCCCCCCCCCCCCGACAGCGACTCGCGCCTCCTGACGACACCGGCCCGTACCGTCGCCTGCGCCTTCGCCGCCTTCTTCGGCCGGACGGCCCTCCGCTGCCCGGTGCCGACGTCCTCACCGGAAAGCAGAACCAGTCGGTCGGATGCCCGACTCCTGCCCTGGTGGCCGCGGCGTGACGCACCCCACTCCACCGTCCCGTTCAAACTCCGTTAACAATGGACTGTGATCTCACCGGTCTCCTCGATGCCCCAAAGCGCCCACCGGCCCAGGTCGGAGGCGACTCCCTACGTCGACCTGACGCGGGCCGAGTGGAGCGCGCTGCGCGACCGCACGCCGCTGCCGCTCACCGCCGAGGAGGTCGAGCGGCTGCGCGGCCTCGGCGACGTCATCGACCTGGACGAGGTGATCGACGTCTACCTGCCGCTGTCACGGCTGCTCAACCTCTACGTCGGCGCCACCCACGGCCTGCGCGGCGCGGTCAACACCTTCCTCGACGACACCGGCGAGGGCCACGGCTCGCAGACCGGTACGCCCTTCGTCATCGGCGTCGCCGGCAGCGTCGCGGTCGGCAAGTCGACCACCGCGCGCATCCTGCAGGCGCTGCTCGCCCGCTGGCCGGAGCACCCGCGGGTGGAACTGGTCACCACCGACGGATTCCTGCTGCCCAAGGCCGAGCTGCAGCGCCGCGGGCTGATGTCCCGCAAGGGCTTCCCCGAGTCGTACGACCGGCGCGCCCTGACCCGTTTCGTGGCCGACGTGAAGGCCGGCAAGGACGAGGTGCGCGCACCCGTCTACTCGCACCTGATCTACGACATCGTGCCGGACGAGGAGTTGTTGGTCCGGCGGCCGGACATCCTCATCGTCGAGGGCCTGAACGTCCTGCAGCCCGCCCTGCCGGGCAAGGACGGCCGCACCCGGGTCGCGCTCGCCGACTACTTCGACTTCAGCGTGTACGTGGACGCGCGCACCGAGGACATCGAGCAGTGGTATCTGGCGCGCTTCCGCAAGCTGCGCGAGACCGCCTTCCAGAACCCCCTGTCGTACTTCCACCGCTACACCGAGGTCTCCGAGGTGGAGGCCATGGAGTACGGCCGCCACACCTGGCGCGCCATCAACCAGCCCAACCTGCTCGAGAACGTGCTCCCGACCCGCGGCCGGGCCACCCTGGTCCTGCGCAAGGGCCCCGACCACAAGGTGCAGAAGCTCTCCCTGCGCAAGCTCTGAGCGCCTCACCCCCGGACGTACGACGCCGCCCGCCCGGAAGTCCGGGCGGGCGGCGGCGTCGGCGCGGGGGGGTCTAGCCGAGTGCGGACTTCACGACGTCGGCGAGCCGGCCGGCCACCGAGCGGGCGTGGTCGATGTCGGCGGCCTCGACCATGACGCGGACCACCGGCTCGGTGCCGGAGGGGCGCAGCAGCACGCGGCCGGTGGTGCCGAGTTCGGCCTCCGCCTCGGCCACGGCGGCGGACAGCTCGGTGGAGGACCCGACTCGGCTCCTGTCGACGTCCCGGACGTTGACCAGGACCTGCGGCAGCCGCTCCATGACGGTGGCCAGCTCGGCCAGCGAACGGCCGGTGGAGACGACCCGGGCGGCCAGCATGAGGCCGGTGAGGGTGCCGTCGCCGGTGGTGGCGTGGTCGAGGATGATCACGTGGCCGGACTGCTCGCCGCCGAGCGCGTAGCCGTGCTCCTTCATCGACTCCAGCACGTAGCGGTCGCCGACGGCGGTCTGGATCAGTTCGATGCCCTCGCGCTCCATGGCGAGTTTGAAGCCCAGGTTGGACATGACCGTGCCGACGACGGTGTTCTTCCGCAGCCGGTCCGCCTCGCGCATGGCGACGGCCAGGACGGCCAGGATCTGGTCGCCGTCGACCTCGTTGCCCTGGTGGTCCACGGCCAGGCAGCGGTCGGCGTCGCCGTCGTGGGCGATGCCGAGGTCCGCGCCGTGTTCGATGACGGCGGCCTTGATCAGGTCCAGGTGGGTGGAACCGCAGCCGTCGTTGATGTTGAGGCCGTCCGGCTGGGCACCGAGGGTGACCACCTCGGCGCCGGCCCGGGCGAAGGCCTCGGGGGAGACGCGGGCGGCCGCGCCGTGGGCCTCGTCCAGGACGATCTTCAGGCCGTCCAGGCGGTTCGGCAGGACGCCGATCAGGTGGGCGACGTACTGGTCGAAGCCCTGGTCGTAGTCGCGCACACGGCCCACGCCGGCGCCGGTGGGGCGGTCCCAGGGGGCGCCGGTGCGGTGCTCCTCGTAGACGGACTCGATGCGGTCCTCGAGGTCGTCCGCGAGCTTGTGGCCGCCCCGGGCGAAGAACTTGACGCCGTTGTCGGGCATCGGGTTGTGGCTCGCGGAGAGCATCACGCCCAGGTCCGCGCCGAGCGCGCCGGTGAGGTAGGCCACGGCCGGGGTCGGCAGCACGCCCACCCGCAGCACGTCGACGCCGGCGCTGGCGAGCCCGGCCACCACCGCGGCCTCCAGGAACTCTCCGGACGCGCGCGGATCCCGTCCCACCACGGCCACCGGCTTGTGGCCCTCGAACGTGCCCGCCTCGGCGAGCACGTGCGCCGCCGCGACCGACAGTCCGAGCGCGAGCTCAGCCGTCAGATCCGCGTTCGCGACACCGCGCACACCGTCCGTACCGAAGAGTCGTCCCACGTCTTTACCTCCGAGATGTTGCCGTGCTCCGCCCCGTACTCACCGGGCGTTCATCCGGTTATACGTCTATACCCCCCGGAATGCGTACGCCCCGGAGACGCACAAAGTGCCTCCGGGGCGTACGTGCAGTGCAGCGCGCGCGTGATGCTTAGCGCTTGCTGTACTGCGGCGCCTTGCGGGCCTTCTTCAGACCGGCCTTCTTGCGCTCGATCTCGCGAGCGTCGCGGGTCAGGAAGCCGGCCTTCTTGAGCGGGCCGCGGTTGTTGTCGACGTCCGCCTCGTTCAGCGCACGGGCGACGCCCAGGCGCAGCGCGCCGGCCTGGCCGGAGATGCCGCCGCCGTTGATGCGGGCGATGACGTCGTAACGGCCGTCGAGCTCAAGGATCTTGAACGGCTCGTTGACTTCCTGCTGGTGCACCTTGTTGGGGAAGTACTCCTCAAGGGTGCGACCGTTGATCGTCCACTTGCCGGAGCCCGGGATGATCCGGACGCGGGCGACGGACTCCTTGCGGCGGCCCGTGCCGGCGGCCGGCTGGGGCTCGCCGAAGCGGGAGGCGAGGGACTCGGAGGTGTACTCCTCCGGGATCTCGATGGTCTCCACGATCTCGCCGTCCTCGACGAGAGGGGTCTCAGGGGTGGTCTCGGCCACGATGCTCCTCAGATGCTTTCTGTATCGGTGGTGGCCGGGACTAGCCCTGCGCGACCTGGCTGATCTCGAACGGAACCGGCTGCTGGGCGCCGTGCGGGTGCTCGGCACCCGCGTACACCTTCAGCTTGGAGAGCATCTGGCGGCCCAGGCTGTTCTTGGGCAGCATGCCCTTGACGGCCTTCTCGATGGCCTTCTCGGGGTTCTTGTCGAGCAGCTCGTCGTAGCGGACGGAACGCAGACCGCCCGGGAAGCCCGAGTGGCGGTAGGCCAGCTTCTGCTGCTTCTTGTTACCGGAGAGGTGCACCTTGTCGGCGTTGATGATGATGACGAAGTCACCGGTGTCGACGTGAGGCGCATAAATCGGCTTGTGCTTGCCCCTCAGGAGGGACGCGGTCTGGGACGCCAGACGGCCCAGGACGACGTCCTGCGCGTCAATGACGTGCCACTGGCGCTGGACATCGCCGGGCTTGGGGCTGAACGTACGCACGGTCGTAGCCTTCGCTTCTTCAGTGAGTGGGTACTGACAAGGCCACCCGGACGATCACGACAGCCCTGTCACCCTGCGGCGACGCATACCGCGAGGTGAACGCTGGTCATCGGCCCGGTGGACCGGCGTAGCGGCCTCTCACGTGAGAACGAGCAAGCCAATACGCATAACGAACCTGCAGAATACCCGCGGCTGCCCGTTCGGGTCAAAACAGCCGGTGCGGGGGCGTGCCCGCACCGGCCGCCCCCGCCCGCACGCCCGCCTCCGGGGCGCGGCCCCGGGCCCCCGATCCGGGCCCCCGGTCACCGCTCCCGCGCGACCCGTGTCTCGTCCCACACCGGCTCCGGCGCCTCCCGGACGACCCCGTCCGCACCGAAGACCAGGTACCGGTCGAAGCTGCGGGCGAACCAGCGGTCGTGCGTCACCGCGAGCACGGTCCCGTCGAACGCCTCCAGCCCCTCCTGCAGCGCCTCCGCCGACTCCAGGTCCAGGTTGTCGGTCGGCTCGTCCAGCAGCAGTGCCGTCGCCCCGGCCAGCTCCAGCAGCAGGATCTGGAAGCGCGCCTGCTGCCCGCCCGACAGCTGGTCGAAGCGCTGGTCGCCCTGCCGGTCGAGCTCGTAGCGCCGCAGGGCGGACATCGCCTTGCCGCGGTCGCGCGCGTGCTCGGTCCACAGGATGTCGACCAGGGTGCGCCCCGCCAGCTCCGGGTGCGCGTGCGTCTGCGCGAAGTGCCCCGGTACGACCCGCGCGCCCAGCTTCCACTCCCCCGTGTGCCGCACGCCGGGGTCACCGGCCAGCAGCCGCAGGAAGTGCGACTTGCCCGAGCCGTTCGAACCGAGGACGGCCACCCGCTCCCCGTAGAAGACCTCCAGGTCGAACGGCTTCATCAGCCCGGTCAGCTCCAGCCGCCCGCAGGTGACGGCGCGCAGGCCGGTGCGCCCGCCGGACAGCCGCATGCGGATGTCCTGCTCGCGCGGCGGCTCCTGCGGCGGCCCCGCCTCCTCGAACTTCCGCAGCCGGGTCTGCGCGGCCCGGTAGCGGGAGGCCATGTCGGGGCTGATCGCCGCCTGCTGGCGGAGGGTCAGCACGAGCTTCTTCAGCCGGGCGTGCTCCTCCTCCCAGCGCCGCCGCAGCTCCTCGAAGCGGGCGAAGCGTTCGCGCCGCGCCTCGTGGTACGTGGCGAAGCCGCTGCCGTGCACCCACACGTCCGAACCGGCCGGTCCCGGCTCCACGCTGACGATCTTCTCGGCGGAGCGGGCCAGCAGCTCCCGGTCGTGGGAGACGAACAGCACCGTCTTCCTGGTCTGCCGCAGCTGCTCCTCCAGCCAGCGCTTCCCGGGGACGTCGAGGTAGTTGTCCGGCTCGTCCAGCAGCAGCACCTCGTCGGTGCCGCGCAGCAGCGCCTCCAGCACCAGCCGCTTCTGCTCGCCGCCCGACAGCGTCCGCACCTCGCGCCACTGGGCCCGCTCGTACGGGACGCCCAGCGCGGCCGTGGTGCACATGTCCCAGACCGTCTCGGCCTCGTAGCCGCGGGCCTCGGCCCAGTCGCTGAGCGCCTGCGCGTAGGCCAGCTGGGCGGCCTCGTCGTCCTGCGCCATGATCTCCAGCTCGGCGGCGTCGACGGCGGCGGCGGCCTCGCGGATCCGCGGCGTCGCCACGGACACCAGCAGGTCCCGCACGGTGCGGTCGTCCCGCACCGAGCCGACGAACTGCGGCATGACCCCCAGCCCGCCGCTCACCGTGACCGTGCCGCCGTGCGGCTTCAACTCACCGGAGATCAGCCGCAGGAGGGTCGTCTTGCCGGCGCCGTTCGCCCCGACGAGGGCCACCGCGGCGCCCTCGCCCACCCGGAACGAGACGTCGCCCAGCAACACCCGGCCGTCCGGCAGGTAGTACTCCAGATGCGCAACGTCCACATGTCCCATGCCGTGGATTCTCGTAGCACGGTCGCCCGCCGCCAAACTGGTTTTCTCCTCTATAGAATCCGCGCCATGACTGACGGGCCGCTGCAGCCGTACCACCCGGACGAGGGATGGACCGCACCGCCGGGACGGCAGGGCGTCCCGGGCGTCCCCCGGGAGCGGCGCCACGTGCCCCTCGGACGGGTCGGCTCCGGCGGCTCCGGCACCTGCCCCACCGAGGCCGGCACGCCGGCCGGCTGACCCCACCCATGCCCTCCCTGCGCACGCTGCTGACCCTGCCCCGCATGCTCCGCCACGGCGCCGCCGTCGGGGCCGGCCTGCCACCGGACGAGACCGTCCTCCTGGACGTCCCCGGCGTCCCGCTGCGCGGCGCGCTCGCCGCGGCGGGCACCGGCGACCACGGGCCCGCCCGGGAGCTGCTGTCCGCGACCCGGCTGGGCTGCCAGTGGGAACTGCGCGACACCTACGTCTGCGAGCTGGCGCAGTTCGCGCTCCACAACCCCGGGTGGCTGGACGCCTGGCTCGCCGCCGCGCCCGAGGACCCGGACGCGGCGCTGGTCAAGGCCGACCTGTGCGTCCTCCAGGCCTGGGAGATACGCAGCGGCGCCCGCGCCTTTGAGGTCTCGCCGGAGCAGTTCAAGGCCTTCTTCGCGCTGCTCAAGGACGCGGTGCCGGTGATCGGCGCCGCCGCCGAGCTCAACCCCGCCGACCCCGTGCCGTGGCGCGTCGCGCTCACCCACGCGAGGGGCATGCAGTCCTCGCGGGAGATCTTCGACGCGTACTGGACCGAGGCCGTCGAGCGAGCCCCGCACCACTACGGCTGCCACGCCTCCGCCCTGCAGTACCTGTGCGCCAAGTGGTACGGCACGCACCGCGAGATGTTCGACTTCGCCGAGCAGGCCGCCGAGGAGGCACTGCCCGGCTCGAAGATCAACTCACTGCCGCTGCTCGCCGCCGTCGAGTACGAGATCGTCGCGGGCGGGCCCGCCGCCGACGACGCGTCCGGCGCGGACGCCGTCGAGCCCGCCCGCATCGCCGCCGCCGTGGACCGCGCCCTGGAGCTGTCCGGCTGGTACGACCCCGGCGACCCGGAGGCGTCGGGGTTCCGCAACCACCTGGCGCTGATGCTGATGCGCGCGGGCCGCTGGGAGGAGGCGCTGCGCGTCTTCCGCGACATCGGCGTGCACGCCACCAGCCTCCCCTGGGCCCACCTGGGCGCGGACCCCCGCCAGGAGTTCCTGGACTTCCGCACCGGGGTGCGGATGCAGGTCGCCACCCGCACACCGTTCTTCTCCGCCCCACCCCCGGTCCCCGTGCCGGCCGGCGCCCCCGACTGGGCGCCGCGCGCCCTGGCGGTGGCCTCCGCACCGCTCACCGCCGTCGCGCAGGCGGCGCTGCTGTGCCGGACCGGGCTGCGGCTGGCCCCGGCGGGAGCGGGATTCACCCATGTCGAGCTGACCGGGGAAGGCAGTCTGGCAGGGGCGGTCGACCTGTTCACGGCGGGCGAGAAGTGGCCCGCGGTCGTCCTGCAGCGCTCGGGCGACCGATACGGGATCACGCTGTACGCCAAGGGCAGGAAGGTCGCCGCGCACGAGTGGGCACCGGGGGCGCCCGTACCCTCCCTGGACGCCGCCGGCGCCACGGCCGCCGCCCTCGCCGCGGCCTACGGCGTCCACGACGCACGGCCCCTCACGGCGCTGCTGCGCGGCATGGACGACCCGGGGCGGCGGCTCGCGGACACGGTGGCGGCACTGGGCCTGCCGGTGCTGCCGGAGGGCTTCGGGGAGCGTCCGGCCGCGCTCGACGGGGTGCCCGGGGCCCGGGTGCTCGCCCCGCGCGGCTTCCTCTCCGGGGTCAGGGACACCCTCACCACGGAGACGGGCGCGATGCCGCTCCCCCCGCGGGGCACCCCGGTGCGCCTCCCCGCCCGCTGGTGGGCGATGCGCGCGCTCTACCTGCTGCTGTTCGTCCCGGCCGCCTGCTTCTCCTGGTGGGGCGCCTTCCACGACCGCCTCCGCCCGGTCCCGCTGGTGGTGACGTCCCTGGGCTCGGGCTACGTCCTCACCCAGGTGGTCACGGCACTGCGGCGCCGCAGATGAACGCACGGGCCCGCGGCGGCCCGGTGCGCGGCGCCGCCGCCCCTCAGGCGCGCGGCAGCGGCAGGGTACGCATGTTGCGGGCCTCGCGGTTGCGCGCGGCCAGCAGCTCGTCCGCCGGGTAGCCGACCTCCTCCAGGGTCAGCCCGTGCGGCCGCACCACGTTGACCGCCGAGTGCCGGACCCGTCCCGCCAGGACCTCCCCGGGGAAACCGGCCGGCCGGTGGCCGTCGCCGACCAGCAGCATCGAGCCGACCAGGGCGCGCACCATGTTGTGGCAGAAGGCGTCCGCCCGTACGGTCGCCACCGCCAGCCCGGAGGCGTCCCGCTCCCAGTGCAGCTCCAGGAGGGTGCGGATGGTCGTCGCGCCCTCCCGCTTCTTGCAGTAGGCCGCGAAATCCTGCTCGCCGAGGAGCTTGCGCGCCGCCTCGTTCATCAGGTCGACGTCCACCGGCCGGTCGTGCCACAGCACGTGCCCCCGCAGCAGGGGGTCGACCCCGCCCTGGTGGTCGCCGACCCGGTAGGCGTAGCGGCGCCAGATCGCGGAGAAGCGCGCGTTGAAGCCGGCCGGGGCCTGCGAGACCTTCCACACCCGTACGTCCCAGGGCAGCCGTCCGGCCAGCCGGCGCAGCAGCTTGCCGCCCTCCGCCGCCCAGACGTCCTCCGGCAGGTCGACGTGCGCGACCTGCCCGCGCGCGTGCACACCCGCGTCCGTACGCCCGGCGACGGTCAGCTCGACCGGCTCGGGCAGCCGCAGCACCGTCCGCAGGGCCGACTCCAGCTCCCCCTGCACGGTCCGCCGGTTGCGCTGCTTCGCCCAGCCGGAGAAGTCGGCCCCGTCGTACGCCAGGTCCAGCCGCACCCGGACGTACCCGGGCTCCACCTCATCGCTCACCACACTCACCCGCAGATCCTCTCAAACGCGCGGACGGGCCCGCCCCCAGAGATCTGGGTGCGGGCCCGTCCGGTCAGGACGTCAGGCGTCCTTGGACTCCTCGGCCGGAGCCTCGGTGGCCTCGGCCTTGTCCTCGACCTCGGCCGGAGCCTCGGTCTTGGCCTCGGCCTCCTTGACCGCGCGCTTGGTCGCGGCCTCCGCCTCACCCGTGGCCTGCTGGGCCACGGTCAGCGCCTCCACCAGCTCGATGACGGCCATCGGCGCGTTGTCGCCGCGACGGTTACCGATCTTGGTGATGCGGGTGTAACCACCCGGGCGGTTCTCGTACCGCGGGGCGATCTCGGTGAAGAGCGTGTGGACGATGCCCTTGTCCGTGATCGTCTGCAGTACCAGGCGACGGTTGTGGATGTCGCCCTTCTTCGCCTTGGTGATCAGGCGCTCCGCGACCGGACGCAGACGGCGCGCCTTGGCCTCGGTGGTGGTGATGCGACCGTGCTCGAACAGCGACTTCGCGAGGTTCGCGAGAAGCAGACGCTCGTGCGCGGCGCTGCCGCCCAGACGGGCACCCTTGGCGGGCTTCGGCATGGTGTTTCTCCTCAATCTCTGCACCGGCCGTGTCAGGTACCGGTGTCAGGCCCCCCAGGCGGACGCCTGGGGGCAGTCAGATCAGTACTGCTCGGTCTCCACGAAGCCGGCGTCGACGTCGTCGTCCGCACCGAAGGTGTCGGCGGCGGAGGTCGGGTCGAATCCGGGCGGGCTGTCCTTGAGGGCCAGGCCCATGCCGGCCAGCTTCGCCTTGACCTCGTCGATCGACTTCGCACCGAAGTTGCGGATGTCGAGCAGGTCGGCCTCGGAGCGCGCCACGAGCTCACCCACCGAGTGGATGCCCTCGCGCTTGAGGCAGTTGTAGGAACGGACGGTGAGCTCGAGCTCCTCGATCGGGAGCGCGAGGTCCGCCGCCAGGGCGGCGTCCGTGGGGGACGGGCCCATGTCGATGCCCTCGGCGTCGACATTGAGCTCGCGGGCGAGCCCGAACAGCTCGACCAGGGTCTTGCCGGCCGAGGCCATCGCGTCGCGGGGACGCATGGCCTGCTTGGTCTCGACGTCGACGATCAGCTTGTCGAAGTCGGTGCGCTGCTCGACACGGGTCGCCTCGACCTTGTAGGTGACCTTGAGCACCGGGCTGTAGATGGAGTCGACCGGGATGCGGCCGATCTCCTGGCCCTGCTGCTTGTTCTGGACGGCCGAGACGTAGCCGCGACCGCGCTCGACGGTCAGCTCCATCTCCAGCTTGCCCTTGCCGTTCAGGCTGGCCAGGACGAGGTCGGGGTTGTGCACCTCGACACCGGCCGGGGGCGCGATGTCGGCGGCGGTGACCACACCCGGGCCCTGCTTGCGCAGGTACATCACGACGGGCTCGTCGTGCTCCGAGGAGACGACGAGCTGCTTGATGTTGAGGATGAGGTCGGTGACGTCCTCCTTGACACCCGGCACGGTGGTGAACTCGTGCAGGACGCCGTCGACCCGGATCGAGGTGACGGCGGCACCCGGGATCGAGGAGAGGAGCGTGCGGCGGAGCGAGTTGCCGAGGGTGTAGCCGAAGCCCGGCTCCAGCGGCTCGATCACGAACCGGGAACGGAACTCGTCGACGACCTCTTCGGCCAACGAAGGGCGCTGAGCGATCAGCATGGGGTAATGCCTCCAGTCTTCGGCACCCACTATTTGATGCCGAGGCTTCAAGGGTACGGGCGGCGCGGCGCCAGGAGCACCGCACCGCCCGGGACCGTGAGCGCTGCTACTTCGAGTAGAGCTCGACGATCAACTGCTCCTGCACCTGGGTGTCGATCACCGGGCGCTCGGGCAGGTTGTGCACGAGGATCCGCAGACGCGAGGGGATCGCCTCCAGCCAGGCCGGGACGGTCCTCTCGCCGGCCTCCCCCTGGGCCACCGCGAAGGGCGTCAGGTTACGGGAGGACTCGCGGACCTCGACGATGTCGTTCGCGACGACACGGGCCGACGGGATGTCGGTCTTGACGCCGTTCACGAGGAAGTGGCCGTGACGGACCAGCTGCCGCGCATGATCACGCGACTTGGCGAAGCCCGCCCGGTAGACCACGTTGTCCAGCCGGGACTCGAGGATGCGGAGCAGGTTCTCACCGGTCTTGCCGGACCTGCGGTTCGCCTCCACGTAGTACCCGCGGAACTGCTTCTCAAGGACACCGTAGATGCGCGCGCACTTCTGCTTCTCGCGCATCTGCAACAGGTACTCGCTGTCCTTGGTGCGCCCGCGTCCATGCTCACCCGGGGGGTAAGGACGGATCTCGATCGGGCACTTCGCGCTCTCGCACTTGCTCCCCTTGAGGAAGAGCTTCTGCTTCTCCCGACGGCAACGCTTGCAGTCGGCCCCGGTGTAACGCGCCATTCCTGTTTGTCTCCTACCTGCTCAGCGGATTGCTGATCAGACGCGCCGGCGCTTCGGCGGGCGGCATCCGTTGTGCGGGGTCGGAGTGACGTCCTGGATCGAGCCGACCTCGAGGCCGGTGGCCTGGAGGGAGCGGATCGCGGTCTCACGGCCGGAGCCGGGGCCCTTGACGAACACATCGACCTTGCGCATGCCGTGCTCCTGCGCGCGGCGCGCGGCCGACTCGGCGGCCATCTGCGCGGCGAACGGGGTCGACTTGCGCGAGCCCTTGAAGCCGACGTGGCCGGCAGAGGCCCAGGAGATCACGTTGCCGGACGGGTCCGTGATCGAAACGATGGTGTTGTTGAACGTGCTCTTGATGTGGGCGTGCCCATGAGCGACGTTCTTCTTCTCCTTGCGGCGCACTTTCTTGGCGCCGGCCTGACGGCCCTTCGGAGGCATATGTGGTTACTCCCGGTGGAGGTGGTCGGTCCTACAGCGAAGACCGCTGACGAGCGTCCGCTGAGGACTACTTCTTGCCCGGCTTCTTCTTGCCGGCGATGGCGCGACGCGGGCCCTTGCGGGTGCGGGCGTTGGTGTGGGTCCGCTGGCCGTGGACCGGCAGGCCGCGACGGTGGCGCAGGCCCTGGTAGCAGCCGATCTCGACCTTGCGACGGATGTCCGCCTGGATCTCGCGACGGAGGTCACCCTCGGTCTTGATGTTGGCGTCCACGTACTCGCGGATCTTGACCAGGTCCTCTTCGTCCAGGTCGCGGACCCGGGCGTCCGGGTTCACGCCGGTGGCGGCGAGGGTCTCCTTG
Organism: Streptomyces sp. NPDC059718; assembly: GCF_042733315.1. Classification (NCBI taxonomy): domain Bacteria; kingdom Bacillati; phylum Actinomycetota; class Actinomycetes; order Kitasatosporales; family Streptomycetaceae; genus Streptomyces; species Streptomyces sp. NPDC059718. The sequence continues at coordinate 194,869 of NZ_JBHWGA010000005.1, read as the reverse complement.
GCCAGGGTGCGGCCGATGCCGAAGACGTAGGTGAGGGCGACCTCCACACGCTTCTCGCGCGGGATGTCGACACCTGAAACGCGTGCCATTCAATGGCTCCTGTTGGTGTCCGGGGGTCTTCCACAGCGCCGTTCCTGACCGCCGTACCAGGTACGGATCAGGTCTCCGGCCCCCGCCGGAGGTGCCGTCAGCCGGAGCGTTCCGGCCGGACGGGCGCTGCGTATGTACATGTGTTTCGCGTCGCGCGAAGAACTGCGAGGTGCAGGTCGGCGTGCGTCAGCCCTGGCGCTGCTTGTGGCGCAGGTTGTCGCAGATGACCATGACCCGGCCGTGACGGCGGATCACCTTGCACTTGTCGCAGATCTTCTTGACGCTCGGCTTGACCTTCATGGGATGTCAGGTTCTCCGGGTCTTGAGATCTACTTGTAGCGGTAGACGATCCGTCCGCGCGTGAGGTCGTAGGGGGACAACTCCACAACGACCCTGTCATCGGGAAGGATGCGGATGTAGTGCATGCGCATCTTGCCACTGATGTGCGCGAGGACCTTGTGACCGTTCTGCAGCTCCACCTTGAACATAGCGTTCGGCAGAGACTCGATCACGGTGCCCTCGATTTCGATGGCGCCTTGCTTCTTGGCCATGTCCTGCTTTCGGGATCGGCTACCTTGGTCGGCTTTTGGCATGCCTGAAGGCATACGCGGGCCGACGTGACAGTCTACGTCAGCCGATCTGGAAAGACGAATCCGGGGTGTATGCCCGCGAAAGATGATCGGTAAGCGCGGCGGACCGGGGCGCTCAGGCGAGCGGGTCCGGCGCGGCCGTGATCCCGTACTCCGCCAGCTTGGCCTTGCCGCCGTCGCGGGCGGTCAGGACCAGCGGGCCCTCCTCGGTGAGCGCGACGGAGTGCTCCCAGTGCGAGGACCAGGTGCCGTCGTCGGTCTTGACCGTCCACTCGTCCTCGAGGACGTGGGTGAGCGGGGTGCCGAGGCTGACCATCGGCTCGATGGCCAGGCATATCCCGGGCACCAGGCGGGGGCCCTTGCCGCGCTTGCGGGACACGTAGTTCAGCAGGTGGGGGTCCATGTGCATCTGCGAACCGATGCCGTGGCCGCCGTACTCCTCGATGATCCCGTACTTGCCGCCGCCGGGCTTCGGCTGCCGGCGGATGTACGTCTCGATGGCACGGGAGATGTCGACCAGCCGGTCGCCCTTGCGGAAGGCGGCGATGCCGGCCCACATGGACTCCTCGGTCACCCGGCTGAGCTCCACCAGTTCCGGAGCGTGGCCGCTGCCCACGAACGCCGTGTAGGCGGCGTCGCCGTGCCAGCCGTCGACGATCGCGCCGCAGTCGATCGAGATGACGTCGCCGTCCTTCAGGACCGTCGCGGTGTCCGGGATGCCGTGGACGACGACGTCGTTCACGGAGGTGCAGATGGTGGCGGGGAAACCGCCGTACCCCAGGAAGTTCGGCTTGGCCCCGTGGTCGGCGAGGACCTTGCGGGCGACGTCGTCCAGGTCCTTGGTGGTGGCTCCGGGGACGGCCGCCTCACGGGTGGCCTCGTGGATCGCGGCGACGACCAGGCCGGCCGCGCGCATCTTCGCGATCTGCTCGGGGCTCTTGATCTCCACCATCGGTCCTGGCCTTCCTTCGTCCCACCGGATACCTCAACGGTACGGCCGCGGGGTCCTGGGGGACACCGCGGCCGTACCGGTCACGCATGTGCTCAGGCGGCGCTGTCGCCCGAGTCCTTCTTGTCGTGCAGCGCGTCCATCGCCCGCTTGGTCACCTCGGCGACCTTGCCCAGGGCCGAGATGGTGCGCACCAGGCCCTGCTGCTTGTAGTAGTCGATGATCGGCTCGGTCTTGCTGTGGTACTCCTCCAGCCGGACCCGCACCTTCTCCTCGGTGTCGTCCGACCGCTGGTACAGCTCGCCGCCGCACTCGTCGCAGACGCCGTCACCGGCCGGAGGGTTGTACACCACGTGGAAGACGTGGCTGCCGTTCTTGCGGCACAGCCGGCGACCGGCGATCCGCTTGACGACCTCCTCCTCGGGGACCTCGAGGTCCAGCACCGCGTCCAGCGCTATCCCGGCCTCGGCGAGGATCTTGTCGAGCGCCTGCGCCTGGCCCACGTTCCGCGGGAAGCCGTCCAGCAGGAAGCCGTTCCCGGCGTCCGGCTGCAGCATGCGGTCCTTGGCCATCCCGATGGTGATCTCGTCGGGTACCAGCCGGCCGGCGTCCATGTACTCCTGGGCCTTGCGGCCCAGCTCCGTGCCCTGGCTGATGTTCGCCCGGAAGAGGTCGCCCGTGGAGATGTGCGGGATCGACAGGTTCCTGGCAAGGTACGCAGCCTGCGTACCCTTGCCGGCCCCGGGGGGCCCGACGAGGACGATGCGCATCAGCGGAGGAACCCTTCGTAGTTACGCTGCTGAAGCTGGCTCTCGATCTGCTTCACGGTCTCCAGGCCGACACCCACGATGATCAGGATGCTCGTCCCGCCGAACGGGAAGTTCTGGTTCGCGTTGAACAGCACCAGCGCCACGGTGGGCACCAAGGCGATCAGCCCCAGGTACATCGCGCCCGGCCACGTGATGCGGTTGAGCACGTAGCTGAGGTACTCCGCGGTGGGACGACCAGCCCGGATGCCCGGGATGAACCCACCATACTTCTTCATGTTGTCCGCGACTTCTTCGGGGTTGAACGAGATGGCCACGTAGAAGAAGGCAAAGAAGACAATCAGCAGGAAGTACGCGGTGATGTAGATCGGGTGATCACCCTTGACCAGGTTGTCCCTGACCCAGTTTGCCCAGGTAGACGTGGATCCACTGAACTGGACGACCAGTGACGGGATGTACAGGAGCGATGACGCGAAGATGACGGGAATCACACCCGCCTGGTTCACCTTCAGCGGGATGTAGGTGGACGTTCCTCCGTACGAACGACGGCCGATCATGCGCTTCGCGTACTGCACGGGGATGCGGCGCTGCGCCTGCTCGACGAAGACGACGAGGGCGACCATCGCCAGACCCACCATGATGACCGCGCCGAACTCGACCCAGCCGTCCGCGATCTTCCCGGACTTCTTGATCGCCCAGAGGGCGCCGGGGAAGCCGGCCGCGATCGACAGGAACATCAGGATCGACATGCCGTTGCCGATGCCGCGGTCGGTGATGAGCTCGCCCAGCCACATGATGAGGGCGGTACCCGCGGTCATCGTGATGACCATCGTGATCGTGGTGAAGATCGACTGGTCGGGGACGATGTTGAAGCGGTCGGGGCACTGCTGGAAGAGGCTGCCGGAGCGGGCGGTGGCCACCAGGCCGGTGCCCTGCAGGATCGCCAGCGCCACGGTGAGGTAGCGCGTGTACTGCGTGATCTTGGTCTGACCGGCCTGGCCCTCCTTCTTGAGGGCTTCCAGGCGCGGGATGACCACGGTGAGCAGCTGCAGGATGATGCTCGCGGTGATGTACGGCATGATGCCGAGCGCGAAGATCGTGAGTTGCAGAAGCGCGCCGCCGCTGAAGAGGTTCACCAGGCCGAAGAGGCCCTGGTTCCCGCCGACCGCCTTGATGCAGGAGTTGACCACCTGGTAGTCGACCCCAGGGATCGGGATGTGCGCTCCCAGCCGGAACAGCATCATGATGCCCAGCGTGAACAGCAGCTTCTTGCGCAGGTCGGGCGTCCTGAACGCCCGGGCGAACGCGGTGAGCACGGTGCCTCCTGCGCCCCCCGCCTCTTCGGCGGGAGGTGACGGTGTTGAAAGCTACGAATGGTCGAACTGCAAAACGATGGGGGTTGCCTGACCCGCGTCAGCGCACAGGCTCCGCAAGACTAGCCCGGCCCACCTTACCGGCGAGCGTCCGTCCCCGGAATGACCAACCGGGGATGCCCCGCACGAAAGTGCGGAACATCCCCGGCTGGATGTGGCATCACTCTCAGACGAGCTCGGTGACCGAGCCGCCCGCGGCGGTGATCTTCTCCTTGGCGGAGCCGGAGACCGCGTCGACGGTCACCTGCAGCGCCACGGAGATCTCGCCGGTGCCCAGCACCTTGACGAGCTGGTTCTTCCGCACGGCACCCTTGGCGACCAGGTCGGCCACCGTGACCTCGCCACCCTCGGGGTAGAGCGCGGTCAGCTTGTCCAGGTTCACGACCTGGAACTCGGTGCGGAACGGGTTCTTGAAGCCCTTGAGCTTCGGCAGACGCATGTGGAGGGGCATCTGCCCACCCTCGAAGCGTGCCGGAACCTGGTAGCGGGCCTTGGTGCCCTTGGTACCACGACCGGCCGTCTTGCCCTTGGACGCCTCACCACGACCCACACGGGTCTTGGCGGTCTTGGCACCGGGGGCCGGACGGAGGTTGTGGACCTTCAGCGGGTTCGACGTGTTGTCGGTGCCCATGTCAGTCAACCTCCTCGACCGTGACGAGGTGGCGGACGGTCTGGACCATGCCACGGATCTCCGGGCGGTCCTCCTTGACCACAACGTCGTTCAGCCGCTTCAGGCCGAGCGAACGCAGGGTGTCACGGTGGTTCTGCTTGCTGCCGATGTACGACTTGACCTGCGTGACCTTGAGGCGAGCCATTACGCACCCACCCCAGCACGCGCCCGGAGCAGAGCCGCGGGAGCCACGTCCTCGAGGGGCAGGCCACGACGGGCGGCGATCTCCTCGGGGCGCTGCAGGCCCTGGAGAGCGGCCACCGTGGCGTGCACGATGTTGATCGCGTTGTCGGAGCCGAGCGACTTCGACAGCACGTCGTGGATGCCGGCGCACTCCAGAACGGCGCGCACCGGACCACCGGCGATCACACCCGTACCGGGGGAAGCAGGCTTGAGCAGGACGACGCCCGCGGCCTTCTCGCCCTGGATGGGGTGGGGGATGGTGCCCTGGATACGGGGGACCTTGAAGAAGTGCTTCTTGGCCTCCTCAACACCCTTGGCGATGGCGGCCGGCACCTCCTTGGCCTTGCCGTAACCGACACCCACGGTGCCGTCACCGTCGCCCACCACGACCAGCGCGGTGAAGCTGAAGCGACGACCACCCTTCACAACCTTGGCGACGCGGTTGATCGCGACAACGCGCTCAACGTACGCGGTCTTCTCGGCGGCAGCTGCGCCGCCGTCACGGCCCTTCCGGTCCCGCCGCTCGCCGCCACCGGCACCGCCACCGCGGCGCTGGGGTCCAGCCATTGGATTACCTCTCTCTGTTTCCGCTAGCTACGGAACCGGCTCAGAAACCGAGCCCGGCTTCGCGGGCGGCGTCGGCAAGGGCGGCGATGCGCCCGGCGTACCGGTTGCCACCACGGTCGAACACGACGGTCTCGACACCGGCCGCCTTGGCGCGCTCGGCGACCAGCTGGCCGACCTTCTTGGCCTGCTCGGTCTTGTCACCCTCGACGCCTCGGATGGAGGTGTCCAGGTGCGACGCCGAGGCCACGGTGTGGCCCTTGAGGTCGTCGATGACCTGCGCCGTGATACCGCGGTTGGAGCGGGTCACGACCAGGCGCGGGCGCGCCTCGGTGCCCGAGATCCGCTTGCGGACGCGGATGTGGCGGCGCTTCTTGGCGGCGCCCTTGTAAGCATCGCCCTTGGCGATCTTCACACCGTATGCCATGGCTTACTTACCAGCCTTTCCGACCTTGCGGCGGATGACTTCGCCCTCGTACTTGACGCCCTTGGCCTTGTACGGGTCGGGCTTCCGCAGCTTGCGGATGTTCGCGGCGACCTCGCCGACCTTCTGCTTGTCGATGCCCTCGACCGAGAACTTGGTGGGGTTCTCGACCTTGAAGGAGATGCCCTCGGGGGCCTCGACGACGATCGGGTGGCTGTAGCCCAGGGCGAACTCCAGGTTGGAGCCCTTCGCCTGGACGCGGTAGCCGACACCGCTGATCTCGAGCTTCTTCACGTAGCCCACGGTCACGCCGGTGATCATGTTCGCCACCAGCGTGCGCGACAGGCCGTGCAGGGCCTTGTTCAGACGCTCGTCGTTCGGACGCGACACCTGCAGGGTGCCGTCCTCGCCCTTGACGATCTCGATCGGCGCGGCAACGGTGTGGGTCAGGGAACCCTTGGGGCCCTTCACCGAGACCGTCCGGCCATCGATGGTGACGTCCACGCCGGCGGGAACCGGGATGGGCAGCCGTCCAATACGCGACATGGCTATACCTCCGTTTCCCGACTACCAGACGTAGGCGAGGACTTCCCCACCCACGCCCTTCTTGTTTGCCTGCTTGTCGGTGAGGAGCCCGTGGGAGGTGGAGATGATCGCCACGCCCAGGCCGCCGAGCACCTTCGGCAGGTTGGTGGACTTTGCGTAGACCCGCAGACCGGGCTTGCTGATGCGCTTGATGCCGGCGATCGAGCGCTCGCGGTTCGGACCGAACTTCAGCTCGAGAACGAGGTTCTTGCCGACCTCGGCGTCCTCGACCTTCCAGCCGGTGATGTAACCCTCCTGCTGGAGGATCTCCGCGATGTGCGACTTGATCTTGCTGAACGGCATGGTGACCTCGTCGTGGTACGCGGAGTTCGCGTTCCGCAGACGCGTCAGCATGTCTGCGATCGGGTCAGTCATGGTCATGTGATGGCCTTAGGCCTCTCTCGCCGGGGTTTCCTATATGCGCCATCCCTCTCCCCCAACAGACTGGGGACGGGTGCGGCGCGGGGACCTACGGCGTAGTAAGACGGTCATGGGCGGCGGGCGCCCAACCCTTCTACCTTACGGTATGCAGGGCTGGGCTCCCGCCACTCATCTGCTTACCGAGAGCCCCTGGTGGTTACCAGGAGCTCTTGGTCACGCCCGGCAGCTCACCGCGGTGCGCCATCTCACGAAGGCACACGCGGCACAGGCCGAACTTGCGGTACACGGAGTGCGGACGGCCACAACGCTGGCAGCGCGTGTAGGAACGCACGCCGAACTTGGGCTTGCGGGCGGCCTTCGCGATAAGAGCCTTCTTCGCCACGGCTCACGCCTCCTTGAACGGGAAGCCGAGGTGACGGAGGAGCGCGCGGCCCTCAGCGTCGTTGGTCGCCGTGGTCACCACGGTGATGTCCATACCCCGGGTGCGGTCGATCTTGTCCTGGTCGATCTCGTGGAACATGACCTGCTCCGTGAGACCGAAGGTGTAGTTGCCTCGGCCGTCGAACTGCTTCGGCGACAGACCGCGGAAGTCGCGGATGCGCGGGAGCGCGAGCGACAGCAGACGGTCCAGGAACTCCCACATGCGGTCACCGCGGAGGGTGACGTGGGCGCCGATGGGCTGACCCTCACGCAGCTTGAACTGCGCGATGGACTTCCGGGCCTTGGTGACGGCCGGCTTCTGGCCGGTGATCGTGGTGAGGTCGCGGATCGCGCCCTCGATCAGCTTGGAGTCGCGGGCGGCGTCGCCCACACCCATGTTGACCACGATCTTGGTGAGACCGGGGATCTGCATGACGTTCTCGTACTGGAACTCGTCACGCATCTTGCCCGCGATCTCCTCGCGGTAGCGCGCCTTCAGACGAGGCGAAGTGGTGGCAGTCATCAGATGTCCTCACCCGTCCGCTTGGCAACGCGGATCTTGTTGCCCTCGTCGTCGAAGCGGTAGCCGACGCGGGTCACGACCTTCTTGCCGTCCTTCTCCACGACCAGCTGGACGTTGGAGACGTGGACGGGAGCCTCCGTCGTGATGATGCCGCCGGTCTTCGAACCACGCGCGGTCTGGCCGGCCTTGGTGTGCTTCTTGACCCGGTTGACACCCTCGACCAGGACACGGTCCTCAGCCGGGTAGGCCGCGATGACCTTGCCCTGCTTGCCCTTGTCCTTACCGGTGATGACCTGGACCAGGTCGCCCTTCTTGATCTTCATCGGTTACAGCACCTCCGGCGCGAGCGAGATGATCTTCATGAACTTCTTCTCGCGCAGCTCCCGGCCCACGGGGCCGAAGATACGGGTGCCGCGGGGGTCACCGTCGTTCTTGAGGATGACGGCCGCGTTCTCGTCGAAGCGGATGTACGAACCGTCGGGACGGCGGCGCTCCTTGACGGTGCGCACGACGACCGCCTTGACGACGTCGCCCTTCTTCACGTTGCCACCGGGGATCGCGTCCTTGACGGTGGCGACGATGACGTCACCGATTCCTGCGTAGCGGCGACCGGAGCCACCGAGGACACGGATGCAAAGGATCTCCTTCGCGCCCGTGTTGTCGGCGACACGCAGTCGCGACTCCTGCTGGATCACGTCTATCTCCTGATCGTCTGCCGGTTCCCTCCGGGGCGGGCCCGGAGAGCCTGGCGGAACCGTCCTGCGGGGAACCCCCCGCAGGAATTACGTGCCGGCCGGGGCCGGACCGCGCGAACGGGTCGCGCGGCCCGGCCGGCCGAGCAGTCTTACTTGGCCTTCTCGAGGATCTCGACGACGCGCCAGCGCTTGCTCGCGGACAGCGGCCGGGTCTCCATGAGGAGGACACGGTCGCCGACGCCCGCGGCGTTCTGCTCGTCGTGCGCCTTGAGCTTGTTGGTACGGCGGATGACCTTGCCGTACAGGGCGTGCTTCACACGGTCCTCGACGGCGACCACGACGGTCTTGTCCATCTTGTCGCTGACCACGAGACCCTCACGGGTCTTGCGGTCACCGCGCTGCTCGCTGCTCTCAGTCACATTCTTCTCGCTCATCAGGCGTTCTCCACCGTCTCGATGCCGAGCTCACGCTCACGCATGAGGGTGTAGATCCGGGCGATGTCCTTGCGGACAACCTTCAGCCGGGAGTTGTTCTCGAGCTGTCCGGTGGCCGCCTGGAAGCGGAGGTTGAACAGCTCCTCCTTGGCCTCACGCAGCTTGCCGACGAGCTCCTCGTCGCCCAGCTGACGCAGCTCGGTCGCCTTGGTACCGGCCGCCATTACAGCTCACCTGCCTCGCGCCGGACGATCCGGCACTTCATCGGAAGCTTGTGGGCGGCTCGGGTGAGCGCCTCACGCGCAACCTTCTCGTTCGGGAAGGACAGCTCGAACATCACCCGACCGGGCTTGACGTTCGCGACCCACCACTCCGGGGAACCCTTACCGGAACCCATGCGGGTTTCGGCCGGCTTCTTCGTGAGCGGACGGTCCGGGTAGATGTTGATCCAGACCTTGCCACCACGGCGGATGTGACGGGTGATGGCGATACGAGCGGACTCGATCTGCCGGTTCGTCACGTACGCGGGGGTGACGGCCTGGATGCCGTACTCACCGAACGCCAGCTCGGTGCCACCCTTGGCCATGCCATCACGCTTCGGGTGGTGCTGCTTACGGTGCTTGACCCGACGGGGGATCAGCATGGGGGTCAGGCCTCCGTTCCGGTGGTCTCCGCAGCCGGAGCCTCAGCGGTGGTCGCCTCGGCCTTGGGGGCCTGGGCGTCACCCTGGGGACGACGGCCACGGCCGCCGCGCTCGCCACCGCGGCGCTGCGGACGGTCGTTGCCACCGCCGCGGGCCGGGCGGTTGCCGGCGCGGGCGGCGGCGTTCTCTGCGCGGACCTCGGCGATGTTCTTGACGTCGCCCTTGTAGATCCACACCTTCACACCGATGCGGCCGAAGGTCGTACGGGCCTCGAAGAAGCCGTAGTCGACGTTGGCGCGCAGCGTGTGCAGCGGAACGCGGCCCTCGCGGTAGAACTCCGAGCGGGACATCTCGGCGCCGCCGAGACGGCCACCGCACTGGATCTTGATGCCCTTGGCGCCGGCCTTCATCGTGCTCTGCATGCTCTTGCGCATGGCACGACGGAAGGAGACGCGGGAGGACAGCTGCTCGGCGACGGCCTGGGCCACCAGCTGAGCGTCCGTCTCCGGGTTCTTGACCTCGAGGATGTTCAGCTGGACCTGCTTGCCGGTCAGCTTCTCCAGGTCGCCGCGGATGCGGTCGGCCTCCGCGCCGCGACGGCCGATGACGATGCCCGGCCGGGCGGTGTGGATGTCGACGCGGACGCGGTCGCGGGTCCGCTCGATCTCCACCTTGGAGATGCCGGCCCGCTCCATGCCCTGCGTCATCATCCGGCGGATGGCGACGTCTTCCTTGACGTAGTCCTTGTACAGCTTGTCGGCGTACCACCGGGACTTGAAGTCCGTGGTGATGCCGAGCCGGAACCCGTGCGGGTTAACCTTCTGGCCCATTACCGGGTTCCTTCCTTGCTGCTGACGACCACGGTGATGTGGCTGGTCCGCTTGCGGATCCGGTAGGCACGACCCTGGGCACGCGGACGGAACCGCTTCAGGGTCGGGCCCTCGTCGACGTACGCCTCGCTGATGTACAGCGACTCGGCGTCGGTGTGGTCGTAGTTGTGCGCGGCGTTGGCAATGGCGCTGTCGAGCACCTTGCCCACCGGCACGCTCGCGGCCTGCGGGGCGAAACGCAGGACCGCCTGAGCCTCCGTGGCGCTCATGCCACGGATGAGGTCCACCACGCGGCGGGCCTTCATGGGCGTGACGCGGATGTACCGCGCCTGGGCCCTGGCTTCCATGGTTGTCCCTTCGGTGTCTGTCATGGTCTTCGCTCTCCGCAGATCAGCGACGACGCGACTTGCGGTCGTCCTTCTCGTGGCCGCGGAAGGTGCGGGTCGGCGCGAACTCGCCGAGCTTGTGGCCGACCATCGACTCGGTGACAAACACCGGGACGTGCTTACGGCCGTCGTGCACCGCGATCGTGTGGCCCAGCATCGCCGGGATGATCATCGAGCGGCGGGACCAGGTCTTGATGACGTTGTGGGTACCGGCCTCGTTCTGAACGTCCACCTTCTTGATCAGGTGGTCGTCGACGAAGGGCCCCTTCTTGAGACTGCGCGGCATCTAAACCCGCTCCTAGCGCTTCTTGTTCGTCTTGCGGCGGCGGACGATGTACTTGCTGCTGGCCTTCTTCGGCGAGCGAGTACGACCCTCCTTCTGACCCCACGGGCTGACCGGGTGGCGACCACCGGAGGTCTTGCCCTCACCACCACCGTGCGGGTGGTCGACGGGGTTCATGGCCACACCGCGGACGGTCGGGCGGACGCCCTTCCAGCGCATACGGCCGGCCTTGCCCCAGTTGATGTTCGACTGCTCGGCGTTGCCGACCTCGCCGATGGTGGCGCGGCAGCGGGCGTCGACCAGGCGGACTTCACCGGACGGCATGCGAAGGGTGGCCATGGAGCCCTCCCTCGCCAGCAGCTGGACGGAGGCACCGGCGCTGCGCGCCAGCTTCGCGCCGCCGCCGGGCCGGAGCTCGATGGCGTGGATGGTCGTACCCACCGGGATGTGACGCAGCGGGAGGTTGTTGCCGGGCTTGATGTCGGCGCCGGCGCCGTTCTCGATGCGGTCACCCTGGTTCAGCTTGGCCGGGGCCAGGATGTAGCGCTTCTCGCCGTCCGCGTAGTGCAGGAGCGCGATGCGCGCGGTGCGGTTGGGGTCGTACTCGATGTGCGCGACCTTGGCCGGCACGCCGTCCTTGTCGTGACGACGGAAGTCGATCACGCGGTAGGCGCGCTTGTGGCCACCACCCTGGTGGCGAACGGTCACACGACCGGTGTTGTTACGGCCGCCCTTGCTGTGCAGGGGGCGGACCAGCGACTTCTCCGGCGTGGACCGCGTGATCTCGACGAAGTCGGCGACGCTGGAGCCACGACGGCCCGGGGTCGTCGGCTTGTACTTGCGGATACCCATTTCTCAGTCCTCGGAAGATTCCGGACTTCTGAACGTTCCGGTCCCCGTTAGGAGACCGGGCCGCCGAAGATGTCGATGCGGTCGCCCTCAGCGAGGGTCACGATGGCGCGCTTGGTGTCCTTGCGCTTGCCGAAACCGGTCTTGGTGCGCTTGCGCTTGCCCTGACGGTTGATCGTGTTGACCCCGGTGACCTTGACCTGGAAGACCGCCTCGACGGCCTGCTTGATCTGGGTCTTGTTGGCACGCGGGTCGACGACGAACGTGTACTTGTTCTCGTCCAGCAGCGCGTAGCTCTTCTCGGAGACCACCGGCTTGACCAGGATGTCACGGTGGTCCGTGAAGGTCCGGCTGGTGATCGCGGTCTGCTCGGCCATCAGGCGTCGCTCCCTTCGGTCTCGGCGGCGCCGTTACCGATGAAGCGGTCGAAGGCGGCCTTGGTGAAGACCACGTCGTCGGAGACGAGCACGTCGTACGTGTTCAGCTGGCCGGCCTCCAGGATGTGCACCTGGGGCAGGTTGCGGGCGGACAGCCACGCGGCCTCTTCGGCGCGGTCGGCGACGAGCAGCACGTTCTTGCGGTCGCTGATCTTGCCCAGCAGCGTCTTGGCGGCCTTCGTCGACGGGGACTCGCCCTCGATGACGCCGGTCACGACGTGGATGCGGTTGTGACGCGCCCGGTCGGTGAGGGCACCGCGCAGGGCGGCGGCCTTCATCTTCTTCGGGGTCCGCTGCGAGTAGTCACGCGGCACGGGACCGTGCACGACGCCACCACCGGCGAACTGCGGGGCGCGGGTCGAACCCTGACGGGCGCGGCCGGTGCCCTTCTGGCGGTACGGCTTCTTGCCGCCACCGCGGACCTCGCCACGCGTCTTGACCTTGTGCGTGCCCTGACGGGCGGCGGCCAGCTGCGCCACGACGACCTGGTGGATCAGCGGGATGCTGACCTTCGCGTCGAAGATCTCGCCCGGGAGCTCAACGGTCCCGGCCTTGTCGCCCGCGGGCGACAGAATGTCAATGGTGCTCATATCCTCAGGCCCCCTTGGCCGCGGTGCGGACCAGGACGAGGCCGCCGTTCGGGCCGGGAACCGCGCCCTTGATGAGCAGCAGGCCCTTCTCCGCGTCAACGGCGTGGACGGTCAGGTTCTGGGTGGTGACCCGCTCGTTGCCCATGCGGCCCGCCATGCGCAGACCCTTGAACACACGGCCCGGGGTGGCGCAGCCACCGATGGAGCCGGGAGAGCGGTGCTTGCGCTGGGTGCCGTGTCCGGCGCCGAGGCCCTTGAAGTTGTGACGCTTCATGACACCGGCGAAGCCCTTGCCCTTGCTCTTGCCGGTGACGTCCACCTTCACGCCCGCCTCGAAGACCTCCGCGGTGATCTCCTGGCCGAGGGTGTACTCGGCGGCGTCGGAGGTACGGAGCTCCACCAGGTGGCGGCGGGGGGTCACGTCGGCCTTGGCGAAGTGGCCCTTGAGGGGCTTGTTCACCTTGCGCGGGTCGATCTCGCCGAAGGCGATCTGGACAGACTCGTAACCGTCGACGTCGTTCGTACGGACCTGGGTCACGACGTTCGGGCCGGCCTTGACCACGGTCACCGGGACGACACGGTTGTTCTCGTCCCAGACCTGGGTCATGCCGAGCTTCTCGCCCAGGATGCCCTTGATCTGCTTAGCCATCTGTTCCGCGCCTCTCAGAGCTTGATCTCGATGTCGACGCCGGCCGGAAGGTCCAGGCGCATCAACGAGTCAACGGTCTTGGGCGTCGGGTCGAGGATGTCGATCAGGCGCTTGTGCGTGCGCATCTCGAAGTGCTCGCGCGAGTCCTTGTACTTGTGCGGCGACTTGATGACGCAGTACACGTTCTTCTCAGTGGGCAGCGGCACCGGGCCCGCGACCTGCGCACCAGTACGCGTCACCGTCTCGACGATCTTCTTCGCCGAGGAGTCGATGACCTCGTGGTCGTAGGCCTTGAGCCGGATGCGGATCTTCTGTCCCGCCATGGCTACTTCGTAGTCCTGTCTGCTAGTCAGCGCTCTGGAACTCGGTGGTTCGACCGCCTTCTCCGACCCACGCGGTCGGGCGTGTCGCTTCCCTTCCCTTAAATCACCGCATGACGGAGACCCTCAGGGAGGGGATGCGTGGGAGAAGACACCCACCGAGTACCTGGTGAGCACCCCGCTGAGCTTCCCGGAAGATTCCCGTACGTCCGCCACCCCGCCTGGGGCGGAGAGTGACGACGAGTACTGTGGGACTCGCTTCCGGTCCTCCCGACGGGAGGCGCGCAGCATCGGCACTCGACCGAGCAACCCGGCTAGTCTGCCATACCGGACGCCTCGGACGCCAATCGGGGCGCAGTACCTTACCCCCCGCCGCCGCTCCCCCAAACCCGGGTCACAGTCCGGATGTGTACACCAGCAGCCGCGGGGTGCCGGCCGGGGCGTCGACGGGCACGCCGGCGGTGGCGCCGGCCAGCAGCCAGGAGGCGAGGAAGGACGCGGAGACGTCCCCGTACGTGTCCTTGTAGAGCGCCGCCACCCCCGTGACGTGCGGGGCGGCCATCGAGGTGCCGCTCATGCGGACCAGGCCGCCGCCCATGGCCGCGGAGGTGATCCCCGTCCCCGGGGCACTGATGTCCACGCAACCACCCCAGTTGCTGAAGGACGCCTTGCGGTCCGACTCGTCGATCGCGGCGACGGTGAACGCGCCGGGCGCCGCGGCCGGGGAGACCTGGCAGGCGTCCCCGTCGGAGTTGCCGGCGGCGACGACCGGGAAGACCCCCGCGGCCGCCAGGCCCTCCACCGCGCGGTCGGCCGTCTCGCTGCGGGCGCCACCGGTCGACAGGTTGGCGACCGCGGGCTTCACCGCGTGGGCGGCCACCCAGTTCATCCCGGCGACCACCGTGGCCACCGAGCCGCGGCCGTCGCACCCCAGCACCCGTACCGAGACCAGCTTCGTCGCCCGGGCGACCCCGGTGGTGGCACCGCCGACCGTCCCGGCGACGTGCGTGCCGTGACCGTTGCAGTCGGTGCCGTCCCGGCCGTCCCCCACCGCGTCGAAGCCGGGCACCGCCCGTCCCCCGAACTCGGCGTGCCCGAAGTCGATGCCGGTGTCGATGACGTACGAGGTGACCTTGGCTCCCGTCGCCCGCACGCTGAAGGCGCCGCCGTCGTGGGCCCGGTTGCCGATCCGGGCCAGGCCCCAGGACGTCTCGGCGGCGGCCGCGGCCACCTGCGTCGCCGGCTTCGGTGCCGCGACCTCGGCGTCCTGCTCCACGGCCTCCACCCCGGGCACCGCGCGCAGCCGGGAGACCTGGCCGTCGGTCAGCCGGGCGGCGAAGCCCACCAGCGCGCTGGTGAACGTGAACATCGGCTGCGCCTCGACGCTGCGCAGCACCGAGCCCGGGTCCGTACCCGGCCGCAGCATCACCAGGTACTGCCCGGTGATGCCGCCGCGCGCCGCCATCCGCAGCGGGGCCCCGGGCGGCTCCGGCGTCGCGGCGGCCCCGCCGAGGGCGGGCAGGACGGCCGTCAGGACGGCGGCGAAGACCACTGCCCGGCGCTGGGACAGCCGCATGGCGGGCTCCTCGGGGGACTCGTACGGGTGTGCACCGAACGTCACAAGTCGTAACACCGAGTGGTCGTACGCTGCTCGCGCAGTGTGCCAATCGGGCGAGCGGGTGAGCGGGCGCCCCGATGGCGTACACGCGTCGCCCGAGTGGCGCACGCCGCGGCGGTGCCCGGCAACCTCCCGGGCGGAACGGCCCTCTAGCGTGGCGTGAAGATCGTCCCCACCCGTCGGCGCTTCCTCGCCGCGTTCGCCGCCGGCTCCGCGGCCGTCGCCCTGGGCGGCTGCTCCCGGTCCGGGGGCGCGGCCACCGGTCCGGCGCCCGCCCCCCTGGTGTTCCGCGCCCCGGCGGGCGGGGCGCGGCTGTTCCAGGTGCTGGCGCACCCCGACGACGAGCTGTACTTCATGAACCCCGACACCGTGCAGGCCGTGGAGGCGGGCGTCCCCGTGGTGTCGGTGTACGTCACCGCGGGCGAGGCGCACGGGGTCAACCGCCCACCGGGACAACCGCGTCCGGCCCCCGACAAGGCCGCCTACTCCGCCGCCCGTCACCAGGGCCTGCGGCAGGCGTACGCGGCGATGCTGGGCACCGACATCTTCACGCCCTGGCGGCGCGGCACCACGCGGCTGGCTCACGGCATGACCGCCGAGGTCGACACGCTGCGCGTGGGCGACCGGGAGGCGGTGCTGGTCTTCCTCAACCTCGCCATGCACGGCACGACCGACAGGGTCGGGCTGCCGCAGCTGTGGCAGCTGCCCGGCATGACGCTGCCGACCTTCGCCTCGGCGGGCTCGCCGAACGCCGCCAGGGACACGTACACCCACGAGGTCCTGGTGGACGTGCTCGCCGGACTGCTGCGGCACCACCGGCCGACCCTCGTCCACACCCTCGACCCCGACCCTGACGTGGAGGCCAACGCGGCCACCCGGCGACGGGACGTCGAGCAACCCGGCTACAGCGACCACTGGGACCACACCGCGACCGCGCTGTTCGCCTGGAAGGCGATCGCCCGCTACGCCGAGGGCGTCGCCCGCGGCGAGGGCATCGCGCCCGCCTTCCTGACGACGGCCTACCGCGGCTACTACAACCACCACTGGCCCTACAACCTCCCGCCCGCGTTGCTGCGCCGGAAGGCCGGCTACCTCGCCCCGTACGGAGGCGCCCCCGACTGGCCGTGCGGCGACCCCTCCGGCTGCGGCGACTACCAGGTCGGCATGGGCAGGCCGCTCGCCAACCGCAAGGGCTGGGTGCGCAGCACCCACTACCGCCACCCCGGCGCCCGCCTGGTACCGGGGACCGACGCGCGGGGGCGGCTGGTCGCCCACGGCGTGCTCGGCACACGCGCGGTGCGCTGGCGGGAGACCGCCCCCGGCAGCGGGCGCTGGGGCACGCCGCGGGACCTGGGCGGCGGACCGCTCGCCCCCGCGCTGAGCGTCGTCACCGACCCGGCCGGCGGCGGGCCGCTGCTGTTCGCGCTGCGGTTCGCCGCCTTGGAGAGCGACCGGGCGGCCAACACCCGTGACGTCGTGGTGCTGGCGGAGGGCCGTGACTGGGAGGGGCTGGGCTCGCCCGAGGACGACCCGGACCGGGGGCGCAGGATCGGCGTACCCGTCGCGGTGGCCGCGCCGGACCGCCGGGTGCACCTGTTCGTGCGCAACGCGGCCAAGGCCCTGAGCACCCGCGTACGGGAGCCTGACGGCACGTGGACCGGCTGGCAGGACCTGGGCGGCGGCGAGGTGCAGGACGGGCTGAGCGCGGTCGTGGACCGCGACGGGAGGGTGCATGTGTTCGCCGCCGGGCGGACCGCCGTGCACCACTGGTCCCAGGACGCGCCGGGCCGGCCGCTCCTCTGCCGGGCGCTGACCGCGCTGCCGGTCCCCGCCGATCCCCCGGCGGCCGCGGCGGAGCCCGACGGCTCCCTGTCCCTGGTCTACCGCCTGCCCGCGAGCGACGGACTCCTCGTCCACCGGCTCGGCGTGGTCCGGGCGGCGCTCGGGCCGGACCGGCCGCGGCTCTTCGACGGTTACGGCCCCCTCTCCCAGGCCCACGGGCTGCTCGCCGGACGCGCCGCCGACGGTGCCGTCCACGTCGCCGGCCTCGTGCACCCGGCCGGCGCGCTGCGCCGGGGCGCCCCCGGGTACGGCTTCCCGGCCCTGCACACCCGCCCCGGGGCCCGGCCGGCCGTCGTGGGGTTCGGGACGGACGCCACGCCCTGGATCTGGCGGCCGGAGCTGCGCACCCCGGTCTAGCCCCCGGCCTCGGGCCCCGGGCCCGGAAAACGCCGAGGGCCCCGGCCCACCGCGTGAACGGTGGGCCGGGGCCCTCGTACAGCTCGCCTACGGCAAGCGGCAGATCGCCGGGATCCTTACTTCAGGATCTTGGTGACCTGGCCGGCGCCGACGGTCCGGCCACCCTCGCGGATGGCGAACTTCAGGCCCTCCTCCATGGCGATCGGCTGGATCAGCGCGACCGTCATGGCGGTGTTGTCGCCCGGCATGACCATCTCGGTGCCCTCGGGGAGGGTCACGACGCCGGTCACGTCCGTGGTACGGAAGTAGAACTGCGGGCGGTAGTTGTTGAAGAACGGGGTGTGACGACCACCCTCGTCCTTCGACAGGATGTAGGCCTGGGCCTCGAAGTCGGTGTGCGGCGTGACCGTACCCGGCTTGATGATGACCTGGCCGCGCTCGACGTCCTCGCGCTTGATGCCGCGGAGCAGCAGACCGACGTTCTCACCGGCCTGGCCCTCGTCGAGCAGCTTGCGGAACATCTCGATGCCGGTGACCGTGGTGGTGGTCTTCTCGGTCTTGATGCCGATGATGTCGACGGTCTCGTTGACCTTGAGGATGCCGCGCTCGATACGACCGGTGACGACGGTGCCACGACCGGTGATCGTGAAGACGTCCTCGATCGGCATCAGGAACGGCTTGTCGACGTCGCGCTCGGGGGTGGGGACGGCCTCGTCCACGGCCTTCATCAGGCCGAGGAGCTTCTCGCCCCACTCCTTGTCGCCCTCCAGCGCCTTCAGCGCGGAGACGCGGACGACCGGCAGGTCGTCGCCCGGGAACTCGTACTCGGAGAGCAGCTCACGGACCTCGAGCTCGACGAGCTCCAGGATCTCCTCGTCGTCCACCATGTCGGCCTTGTTCAGGGCGACGACGATGTAGGGAACGCCGACCTGGCGGGCCAGGAGCACGTGCTCCTTGGTCTGCGGCATCGGACCGTCGGTGGCGGCGACCACGAGGATGGCGCCGTCCATCTGCGCGGCACCGGTGATCATGTTCTTGATGTAGTCCGCGTGACCCGGGCAGTCGACGTGCGCGTAGTGACGCGCGTCCGTCTGGTACTCGACGTGCGCGATGGAGATGGTGATACCGCGCTGCCGCTCCTCCGGCGCCTTGTCGATCTGGTCGAACGGCGTGAAGGGGTTCAGGTCCGGGTACGCGTCGTGCAGCACCTTGGTGATCGCAGCGGTAAGAGTGGTCTTACCGTGGTCGATGTGACCGATGGTGCCGATGTTGACGTGCGGCTTAGTCCGCTCGAACTTCGCCTTCGCCACTGGGGTCCTCCTGTGGAGTTGCTGTACGCCTTACTTCATCGGCGCCAGGGTGATCTTTGCTGGGTTACGGGCGGCCGGGGCATCCGACGCTCCCCTCGCGGTTCGCGGCGGAATGCCCCCAAGCCTCCCGGTCAAGCCTAGTGCGGGAACAACTGCTGGGTTACTCGCCCTTGGCCTTCGCGATGATCTCCTCGGCGACGTTCTTGGGAACCTCGGCGTAGGAGTCGAACTGCATCGAGTAGCTCGCGCGACCCGACGTCTTGCTGCGGAGGTCGCCGACGTAGCCGAACATCTCCGACAGCGGTACCAGGCCCTTGACGACCCGGGCACCACTGCGCTCCTCCATGGCCTGGATCTGGCCACGGCGGGAGTTGAGGTCGCCGATGACGTCGCCCATGGACTCCTCGGGCGTGGTGACCTCGACGGCCATCATCGGCTCGAGGAGGACGGGGCTCGCCTTGCGGGCGCCCTCCTTGAAGGCCTGCGAACCGGCGATCTTGAACGCCAGCTCGGAGGAGTCGACCTCGTGGTAGCCACCGTCGAGAAGGGTGACGCGGACGCCGACCATCTCGTAGCCGGCCAGGATGCCGAACTTCATGGCCTCCTGGGCACCGGAGTCCACCGACGGGATGTACTCGCGGGGGATGCGGCCACCGGTGACCTTGTTGACGAACTCGTAGGAGGCGTCTCCGCCCTCCAGCGGCTCCAGCGCGATCTGCACCTTCGCGAACTGGCCGGTACCGCCGGTCTGCTTCTTGTGCGTGTAGTCGATCCGCTCGACCGCCTTGCGGATGGTCTCGCGGTAGGCGACCTGGGGCTTGCCCACGTTCGCCTCGACCTTGAACTCGCGCTTCATGCGGTCGACCAGCACCTCGAGGTGCAGTTCGCCCATGCCGCCGATGATCGTCTGGCCGGTCTCCTCGTCCGAGTGGACCTGGAAGGAGGGGTCCTCCTCCGAGAGACGCTGGATGGCGACACCCAGCTTCTCCTGGTCACCCTTGGACTTGGGCTCGATCGCGACCTGGATGACCGGAGCCGGGAAGTCCATGGACTCCAGGATCACCGGGTTCTTGTCGTCGGACAGCGTCTCACCGGTGGTGGTCTGCTTCAGGCCCATGACGGCGACGATGTCGCCGGCGCCCACCGAGTCGATCTCCTCACGCTTGTTCGCGTGCATGCGGTAGATCTTGCCGATGCGCTCCTTCTTGCCCTTGACGGAGTTCAGCACGGAACTGCCGGACTCCAGGCGGCCCGAGTACACCCGGACGAAGGTGAGCTTGCCGAGGTGCGGGTCGCTCATGATCTTGAACGCGAGACCGGAGAAGGGCTCGTCGTCCGAGGGCTTGCGCTTGATGATCTGCTCGGCGTCGCCGACGGCGTGGCCCTCGATGGCCTCGACGTCCAGCGGCGACGGCAGGTAACGCACGACCGCGTCGAGCAGGGGCTGGACGCCCTTGTTCTTGAACGCGGTTCCGCAGAACACCGGGGTGACGGTGACGGAGCCCGCGCCGCCCTTGGAGGCGAGGGTGATGCGGCGGATGGCCGCCATCAGCTGCTCCTGGGTGGGCTCGGTGCCCTCCAGGTACAGCTCCATCATCTCCTCGTCGTTCTCGGCGACGGCCTCGAGCAGCTTGCCGCGCCACTCGTCGGCGGCCTCGGTGTGGGTGTCCGGGATGTCGACGACGTCGTACATCTCACCCTTGGTGGCCTCGGCGGACCACACGAGGGCCTTCATCTGGACGAGGTCGACCACGCCCTTGAAGTCGGCCTCGGCACCGATCGGCAGCTGCATGACCAGCGGAACCGCACCGAGGCGGTCCACGATCATGTCGACGCAGCGGTGGAACTCGGCACCGGTGCGGTCGAGCTTGTTGACGAAGCAGATGCGCGGCACACCGTAGCGGTCCGCCTGACGCCAGACGGTCTCGGACTGCGGCTCGACACCGGCGACACCGTCGAACACCGTCACGGCACCGTCGAGCACGCGCAGCGAGCGCTCCACCTCGACGGTGAAGTCGACGTGACCCGGGGTGTCGATGATGTTGATGGTGTGGTCGACGTTCTCCAGCGGCCAGTGGCAGGTCGTCGCGGCCGACGTGATCGTGATGCCGCGCTCCTGCTCCTGCTCCATCCAGTCCATGGTGGCAGCGCCGTCGTGGACTTCGCCGATCTTGTACGAGACACCGGTGTAGAACAGGATCCGCTCGGTGGTCGTCGTCTTGCCCGCGTCGATGTGGGCCATGATCCCGATGTTGCGGACCCTGGCCAGGTCAAGTGAAGTGGTAGCCATAAGGCTTCAGTCTTCTCTCGGTTCTCTCGATGGGGGCGCGGACTACCAGCGGTAGTGCGCGAAGGCCTTGTTGGACTCGGCCATCTTGTGGGTGTCCTCGCGACGCTTCACCGCGGCGCCCAGACCGTTGCTGGCGTCCATCAGCTCGTTCATCAGACGCTCGGTCATGGTCTTCTCGCGGCGGGCGCGGGAGTAACCCACCAGCCAGCGCAGCGCCAGGGTGTTGGCACGGCCGGGGCGGACCTCGATCGGCACCTGGTAGGTCGCGCCACCGACACGGCGGGACTTGACCTCCAGGGAGGGCTTGACGTTCTCCAGGGCGCGCTTGAGCGTGATGACCGGGTCCTGCCCGGTCTTCTCGCGCAGGCCCTCGAGGGCGCCGTACACGATGCGCTCGGCGGTGGAGCGCTTGCCGTGCAGCAGGATCTTGTTGACGAGCGACGTCACCAGAGGAGAACCGTAGACCGGGTCGATGATGACCGGGCGCTTCGGGGCGGGGCCCTTACGAGGCATTCTTACTTCTCCTTCTTGGCGCCGTAGCGGCTGCGGGCCTGCTTGCGGTTCTTGACACCCTGGGTGTCGAGCGAACCGCGGATGATCTTGTAGCGAACACCCGGCAGGTCCTTCACACGGCCACCACGCACGAGCACGATGGAGTGCTCCTGCAGGTTGTGACCCTCACCCGGGATGTAAGCGGTGACCTCGATGCCGCTGGTCAGTCGCACACGCGCGACCTTACGCAGGGCAGAGTTCGGCTTCTTCGGGGTGGTCGTGTAGACGCGCGTGCAGACGCCGCGGCGCTGAGGGGAACCCTTCAGTGCGGGCGTCTTGTTCTTCTCGACCTTGTCCTGCCGGCCCTTTCGGACCAGCTGCTGGATCGTAGGCACCGTTTCTCCGGTTTCTGTGTGCCGACTCGATACTTCTAACCTGGGGTTTCAGCGGCTCACGCCGACCCACGCGGTCGGGTGTGTCGCGCACCTCATACGATTTCCGTCGAAGCGAAACTGCGTATTTGTCGGTGTATCGGCCTCGGTGTCCCGTACGGACAAGTGCACGCACGAGAACCCGGGCACACCCCAGGCACAAGGTCAGAGCGTACCCAGCGCCCAGCCTTCGGTCAAAACATATGGTCTCGGCCGATGCCGCACCCTCCCGCCGGGCCCCGCGGGGGGCTCGCGAGAACGCACTCAGCCGTGACTGACCGCCACTACCACCATAACGACGATCGCCGTGATCGCGACCGTGAACGCGGTCAGAAGGTATCCCATCACCAGTCCGCACACCGCGAGCGCGTCGCCCCGCTCGCCCGTGCGCCGGATCTCCCGGCGCGCCATGTGCCCCAGCACCACGGCCGGTATCCCGGGGATCACCAGTCCGAACATGCCCACCGCCCCGCAGACCAGTGAGGCGACCGCCTTGGCGTTGACCGGCGGCGGGGGCGCGGGGAGCCGGCGTGGGCGCGGGATGTCCGCGGTGAGTCCGTACAGCTCCTGGTACGTCACCGCCTGGTAGGCCAGCCCGACCCGGTCCTCGAACTCCGGCTGGGTCAACCGCCCTTCGGTGAACGCAGCCTTGAGCACGTCCACCGTACGCTCGCGATCATCGTTCGCAGCCCGCATCGCTCCATTATGCCCGGAAAACCACGTTCCCAGGGCGCCCCGTCACACGGTCGGCCGGTCCGTGCCGCCCCGCCCCCCGGCCGTACCGCCCTGGAAGGCCCCACAAGCCCGTCCAGGGCGGCACAAAGCCGCTGGGCGGCCACCCCGAGGGATGGCCGCCCAGCGGCTTCGAGCGGACGACTCAGCCGTTGTACGGGCCGTAGTCGTAGTCCTCCAGCGGGACGGCCTGGCCGGAGCCGGTGCCGAACGGGCTGTAGTCGATGTCGTCGTAGCCGACGGCCGAGTACATCGCGGCCTTGGCCTCCTCGGTCGGCTCGACCCGGATGTTGCGGTAGCGGGACAGACCCGTACCGGCCGGGATGAGCTTGCCGATGATGACGTTCTCCTTGAGGCCCAGCAGCGAGTCGGACTTGGCGTGGATCGCCGCGTCGGTGAGGACTCGGGTCGTCTCCTGGAAGGAGGCGGCCGACAGCCAGGACTCGGTGGCCAGCGAGGCCTTGGTGATACCCATCAGCTGCGGACGGCCGGAGGCCGGGTGGCCACCCTCCGCCACGACCCGACGGTTCTCGGTCTCGAAGCGGCCGCGCTCGACCAGCTCGCCCGGCAGCAGCTCCGCGTCGCCGGACTCGATGATCGTCACCCGGCGGAGCATCTGCCGGATGATGATCTCGATGTGCTTGTCGTGGATCGACACGCCCTGCGAGTTGTAGACCTTCTGGACTTCCCCGACCAGGTGGACCTGGACGGCCCGCTGACCCAGGATGCGCAGCACGTCGTGCGGGTTGGTGGCACCCACGGTCAGCTTCTCGCCGACCTCGACGTGGTCGCCCTCGCCCACCAGCAGCCGGGCACGCTTGGAGATCGGGTAGGCGATCTCCTCGGCACCGTCGTCCGGGGTGATGACGATCTTCTTGGTCTTCTCGGTCTCCTCGATCCGGATGCGGCCCGCCGCCTCCGAGATCGGGGCAACACCCTTGGGGGTACGCGCCTCGAAGAGCTCGACGACACGCGGCAGACCCTGCGTGATGTCGTCACCGGCCACACCACCGGTGTGGAAGGTACGCATCGTCAGCTGGGTGCCGGGCTCACCGATGGACTGGGCGGCGATGATGCCGACCGCCTCACCGATGTCCACCAGCTTGCCGGTCGCGAGCGAACGGCCGTAGCACATCGCGCAGGTGCCCACCGCGGACTCGCAGGTCAGGACCGAGCGGGTCTTGACCTCCTCGACGCCGTTGTGGATGAGCTGCTCGATGAGCACGTCGCCCAGGTCGGTGCCGGCGGTGGCCAGCACCTTGCCGTCCACCACGACGTCCTCGGCGAGGCAGCGCGCGTACACGCTGGTCTCGACGTCGTCCGTCTTGCGCAGCGAACCGTCCTCGGAGCGCTCGGCGATCGCCAGCTTGAGGCCGCGCTCGGTGCCGCAGTCCTCCTCGCGGATGATGACGTCCTGGGAGACGTCGACCAGACGACGCGTCAGGTAACCGGAGTCGGCGGTACGCAGAGCGGTGTCCGCGAGACCCTTACGGGCACCGTGGGTGGAGATGAAGTACTCCAGCACGGTGAGACCCTCGCGGAACGACGCCTTGATCGGCCGCGGGATGGTCTCGTTCTTCGCGTTGGACACCAGGCCACGCATACCCGCGATCTGACGCATCTGCATCATGTTTCCGCGGGCACCCGAGTCGACCATCATGAAGATCGGGTTGGTCTTCGGGAAGTTCGCGTTCATCGCCTCGGCGACCTCGTTGGTCGCCTTGGTCCAGATCGCGATGAGCTCCTGCGTGCGCTCGTCCTTGGTGATCAGACCGCGCTCGTACTGCTTCTGGACCTTCTCGTCCTGTGCCTCGTAGCCCGCGATGATGGCCTTCTTGGCCTCGGGCACGACGACGTCGGAGATGGCCACGGTGACACCGGAACGGGTCGCCCAGTGGAAACCGGACGCCTTCAGGTTGTCGAGCGTCGCCGCCACGATGACCTTCGGGTAGCGCTCGGCGAGGTCGTTGACGATCTCGGAGAGCTGCTTCTTGCCCACCGGGTAGTCCACGAACGGGTAGTCCTCGGGCAGCAGCTCGTTGAAGAGCGCACGGCCCAGGGTCGTGTTCAGCCGGAAGGAGTCGCCCAGCTGCCAGGGCTCCTCGCCCTCGACGTCCGCCGGCGGGGTCCAGCCACGCGGCGGGACGGTGCCGATCGGGAACCGGATGTCGATCCGCGACTGGAGCGAGAGCTCGCGCGCGTCGAAGGCCATGATCGCCTCGGCGGTCGAGCCGAACGCCCGGCCCTCGCCCCGGAGCTCGCGCTCCTCCGCGTCCGTGGTGAGGAAGAACAGACCCAGGACCATGTCCTGCGTCGGCATCGTCACCGGACGGCCGTCAGCGGGCTTGAGGATGTTGTTCGAGGACAGCATCAGGATGCGGGCCTCGGCCTGCGCCTCCGCGGACAGCGGCAGGTGCACGGCCATCTGGTCACCGTCGAAGTCCGCGTTGAACGCGGTGCAGACGAGCGGGTGGATCTGGATGGCCTTGCCCTCGACCAGCTGCGGCTCGAAGGCCTGGATGCCGAGGCGGTGCAGGGTCGGCGCACGGTTCAGCAGCACCGGGTGCTCGGCGATGACCTCTTCGAGCACGTCGTACACGACCGTGCGGCCGCGCTCGACCATGCGCTTGGCCGACTTGATGTTCTGCGCGTGGTTCAGGTCCACCAGGCGCTTCATCACGAACGGCTTGAAGAGCTCCAGCGCCATGGCCTTGGGCAGACCGCACTGGTGCAGCTTGAGCTGCGGGCCGACGACGATGACCGAACGGGCCGAGTAGTCGACGCGCTTGCCGAGCAGGTTCTGACGGAACCGGCCCTGCTTGCCCTTGAGCATGTCGGACAGCGACTTCAGCGGACGGTTGCCGGGGCCCGTGACCGGGCGACCACGACGGCCGTTGTCGAAGAGCGCGTCGACGGCCTCCTGGAGCATGCGCTTCTCGTTGTTCACGATGATCTCGGGGGCACCGAGGTCGAGGAGGCGCTTGAGGCGGTTGTTGCGGTTGATGACGCGGCGGTACAGGTCGTTCAGGTCGGAGGTCGCGAAGCGGCCACCGTCCAGCTGCACCATCGGACGCAGGTCCGGCGGGATCACCGGGACGCAGTCCAGCACCATGCCCTGGGGCTTGTTGGTGGTCTGCAGGAAGGCGGAGACGACCTTGAGGCGCTTGAGCGCACGGGTCTTCTTCTGGCCCTTGCCGGTACGGATGATCTCGCGGAGCTTGGCGGCCTCCTCGTCGAGGTCGAAGGACTCCAGGCGCTTCTGCAGCGCCGCGGCACCCATCGAACCCTGGAAGTAGGTGCCGAAGCGCTCCCGCAGCTCGCGGTAGAGCAGCTCGTCACCCTCCAGGTCCTGGACCTTGAGGTTCTTGAAGCGGGACCACACCTCGTCGAGCCGGTCCAGCTCGCGCTGGGCGCGGTCGCGCAGCTGCTTCATCTCCCGCTCGGCGCCCTCGCGCACCTTGCGGCGCACGTCGGACTTGGCGCCCTCGGCCTCCAGCTCGCCGAGGTCGGCCTCGAGCTTCTTCTGCCGGGACTCGATGTCGGAGTCACGCCGCTGCTCGACCTGCTGACGCTCCACGGAGACCTGGGCCTCCAGCGAGGGCAGGTCGCGGGTACGACGCTCGTCGTCCACCCACGTGATCATGTAGGCGGCGAAGTAGATGACCTTCTCGAGGTCCTTCGGGGCGAGGTCGAGCAGGTAGCCCAGCCGCGACGGAACGCCCTTGAAGTACCAGATGTGGGTCACGGGAGCGGCCAGCTCGATGTGGCCCATCCGCTCACGACGCACCTTGGCGCGAGTGACCTCGACGCCGCAGCGCTCACAGATGATGCCCTTGAAGCGGACACGCTTGTACTTGCCGCAGTAGCACTCCCAGTCCCGGGTGGGGCCGAAGATCTTCTCGCAGAAGAGTCCGTCCTTCTCGGGCTTCAGGGTGCGGTAGTTGATGGTCTCAGGCTTCTTGACCTCGCCATGGGACCACTGTCGGATGTCGTCCGCGGTCGCAAGGCCGATCCGCAGCTCGTCGAAGAAGTTGACGTCGAGCACTTTGTCGTCAATCCCTCTTTCGGGGTCGAAAGTCAAACATGTCTGAACGGTCCGGGGGAGGCGGGGAGCTGCTCACGGCAGCTCCCCGGCCGGCCCGTCAGACCTCTTCGACGCTGCTCGGCTCGCGCCGGGACAGGTCGATACCGAGCTCCTCCGCCGCGCGGAAGACGTCCTCGTCCGTGTCGCGCATCTCGATGGACATGCCGTCCGAGGACAGCACCTCCACGTTGAGGCAGAGCGACTGCATTTCCTTGATGAGCACCTTGAAGGACTCGGGAATGCCCGGCTCGGGGATGTTCTCGCCCTTGACGATCGCCTCGTAGACCTTCACGCGGCCCAGGACGTCGTCGGACTTGATGGTGAGGAGTTCCTGCAGCGCGTAGGCCGCGCCGTACGCCTCAAGGGCCCACACCTCCATCTCACCGAAGCGCTGACCACCGAACTGCGCCTTACCACCCAGCGGCTGCTGGGTGATCATCGAGTACGGACCGGTGGAACGGGCGTGCAGCTTGTCGTCCACCAGGTGGTGCAGCTTGAGGATGTACATGTAGCCGACCGAGATCGGGTCCGGGAACGGCTCGCCGGAGCGGCCGTCGAAGAGCCGGGCCTTACCGGAGGGCAGCACCAGGCGCTGGCCGTCGCGGTTCGGGATCGTGGCCTCGAAGAGACCGGCGATCTCGTCCTCGCGGGCACCGTCGAACACCGGGGTGGCGACGTTGGTGCCGGCCTCCACCTGGTCGGCGCCGATCGCCGTGAGGCGCTGCGCCCACTCCTCGCCGAGGCCGGAGACGTCCCAGCCCTGGGCGGCGAGCCAGCCGAGGTGGATCTCCAGGACCTGTCCCGGGTTCATTCGGGACGGGACACCCAGAGGGTTGAGGATGATGTCGACCGCGGTGCCGTCCTCCAGGAACGGCATGTCCTCGATCGGCAGGATCTTGGAGATGACGCCCTTGTTGCCGTGGCGCCCGGCGAGCTTGTCACCGTCGGTGATCTTGCGCTTCTGCGCCACGTAGACGCGGACCAGCTGGTTCACGCCGGGCGGCAGCTCGTCGCCCTCCTCGCGGTCGAAGACGCGCACGCCGATGACCTTGCCGGTCTCGCCGTGCGGCACCTTCAGCGAGGTGTCACGGACCTCACGGGCCTTCTCGCCGAAGATCGCGCGCAGCAGGCGCTCCTCCGGGGTCAGCTCGGTCTCGCCCTTCGGGGTGACCTTGCCGACCAGGATGTCGCCGGCGACGACCTCGGCACCGATGCGGATGATGCCGCGCTCGTCGAGGTCGGCCAGGACCTCCTCGGAGACGTTCGGGATGTCCCGGGTGATCTCCTCGGGGCCGAGCTTGGTGTCACGGGCGTCGACCTCGTGCTCCTCGATGTGGATCGAGGAGAGGACGTCGTCCTGCACCAGACGCTGGCTGAGGATGATCGCGTCCTCGTAGTTGTGGCCCTCCCACGGCATGAACGCCACCAGGAGGTTCTTGCCCAGCGCCATCTCACCGCGCTCGGTGGACGGGCCGTCTGCGAGCACCTGGCCGGCGATCACGCGGGCGCCCTCGTCCACGACGACCTTCTGGTTGAAGGACGTGCCCTGGTTCGAGCGGGAGAACTTGGCGACCCGGTAGGTGTTGTAGGTGCCGTCGTCGTTGGCGACGGTGACGTAGTCCGCGGAGACCTCCTGGACCACACCGTCCTTGTCGGCCTTGATGACGTCACCGGCGTCGACCGCGCAGCGGTACTCCATGCCGGTGCCGACCAGCGGGGCCTGCGCCTTGAGCAGCGGCACGGCCTGGCGCATCATGTTCGATCCCATGAGCGCGCGGTTGGCGTCGTCGTGCTCGAGGAAGGGGATCATGGCGGTCGCGACCGACACCATCTGGCGCGGCGAGACGTCCATGTAGTCCACGTCCTCACCGGGGACGTAGTCGATCTCGCCACCACGGCGGCGCACCAGGACGCGCGACTCCGCGAAGCGGTTGTCGTCGGTCAGCGGGGCGTTCGCCTGGGCGATGACGAAGCGGTCCTCCTCGTCGGCCGTGAGGAAGTTGACCTCGTCGGTGACGACACCGTTCTCGTCGACCTTGCGGTACGGGGTCTCCACGAAACCGAACGCGTTGACCCGGCCGTAGGAGGCCAGCGAGCCGATCAGACCGATGTTCGGGCCTTCGGGGGTCTCGATCGGGCACATGCGTCCGTAGTGGGACGGGTGCACGTCACGGACCTCGAAGCCGGCCCGCTCACGGGACAGACCACCGGGGCCCAGCGCGGACAGACGGCGCTTGTGGGTCAGGCCCGACAGCGGGTTCGTCTGGTCCATGAACTGGGACAGCTGGCTGGTGCCGAAGAACTCCTTGATGGAGGCGACGACCGGCCGGATGTTGATCAGGGTCTGCGGCGTGATCGCCTCGACGTCCTGGGTGGTCATCCGCTCGCGGACGACGCGCTCCATGCGGGCCAGACCCGTACGGACCTGGTTCTGGATGAGCTCGCCGACGTTGCGCAGACGACGGTTGCCGAAGTGGTCGATGTCGTCGACCTCGACGACCACGGAGGAACCGTTGTCGCCGGTGGTCTCGGTCTCGCCCGCGTGCAGCTTGACCAGGTACTTGATCGCCGAGATGACGTCCTCGACGGTCAGCACGCCGGCGTCGAGCGGCGCGTCGGCACCCAGCTTCTTGTTGATCTTGTAGCGGCCGACCTTGGCCAGGTCGTAGCGCTTGGGGTTGAAGTAGAGGTTCTCCAGCAGCGTCTGCGCGGCCTCACGGGTCGGCGGCTCGCCCGGACGCAGCTTGCGGTAGATGTCCAGCAGCGCGTCGTCCTGGCCCTGGGTGTGGTCCTTCTCCAGGGTGGCGCGCATGGACTCGTACTCGCCGAACTCCTCGAGGATCTGCTCGGTGGTCCAGCCGAGCGCCTTCAGGAGGACGGTCACGGACTGCTTGCGCTTGCGGTCGATGCGGACACCGACCATGTCGCGCTTGTCGATCTCCATCTCCAGCCAGGCACCACGGGAGGGGATGACCTTGGCGGAGTAGATGTCCTTGTCGGACGTCTTGTCGATCTGGCTGTCGAAGTAGACACCCGGCGAGCGCACCAGCTGGGACACCACGACACGCTCGGTGCCGTTGATGACGAAGGTGCCCTTGTTGGTCATGAGCGGGAAGTCGCCCATGAAGACCGTCTGGGACTTGATCTCGCCGGTCTCGTTGTTGGTGAACTCGGCCGTGACGAAGAGCGGGGCCGCGTACGTGAAGTCGCGCTCCTTGCACTCGTCGATCGAGTTCTTCGGAGGCTCGAAACGGTGGTCGCGGAAGGTCAGCGACATCGACCCGGAGAAGTCCTCGATCGGGGAGATCTCCTCGAAGATCTCCTCCAGACCGGACTTGGTGGGGACGTCCTGGCCACTGTCCAGGGCCGCCTCGACGCGAGCCTTCCAGGCGGCGTTGCCGAGGAGCCAGTCAAAGCTCTCGGTCTGCAGCGCGAGGAGGTTCGGGACCTCGAGGGGCTCCTTGATCTTCGCGAAAGAGATGCGCAGCGGGGCGGTGCTTGCGCCGTTGTTCGAATTGGCAGTCGAGGCGTTGCGCGAGGCGGCCAAGAGGGGGTCCTTCCGAGGGCTCGGACTCACTACGCGCGTACCGGCTTCCGCCCCCGGGCGCAGACAAGGAGGCCCTGGTCAGGACGGTTCCTCACGTGTGCTCAGGCTTGGGCTTGCCCCTGGTGACGGGCCAGGCGGCAGCTAACAGGCAGCGCAAAGGGTCAGTGTAGCCACTTGGCACACTGATGTCCAGTGCAGAGTTTCGGAGACCGGTGCTGCACCAATCTCGTCCTCCGGAGGGGTCGGTTGGAGCCCCTTGTTGTGAGCCGTCATGCCCTCTTTCACGCTTGCCACGCTAGGCATTCCCGCATCGCCTTCGTTCCATGCCTCGGTCCATGGCCGATGTGACGACGCGTCCTGAGAATCGCGCGCTGCGTGCGGTTCGTCAAGGCCTCCGCCCCGCGGAGATCGTCACAGCTCGAGGAAGCCGACGGTCCCGGAACAGTGATGATCACCCTACCCGGGTCGGTCGCCGGACCGGGTGACGCACCACGCAAACGACCGAGGGCGGCCACCCGAAAGGGTGGCCGCCCCGCGGCTGATCAGCCCCCCGGAAGGGGCAGGGATCACTTGACCTCGACGGACGCGCCCGCGGCCTTGAGGGACTCGGCGGCCTTCTCGGCGGCCTCCTTGTTGACCTTCTCGAGGACCGGCTTCGGGGTGCCGTCGACGAGGTCCTTGGCCTCCTTCAGACCCAGGGAGGTCAGCTCGCGCACGACCTTGATGACCTGGATCTTCTTCTCGCCGGCGCCGGTGAGGATGACGTCGAACTCGTCCTTCTCCTCGACGGCCTCGGCGGGGGCACCGGGGACACCGGCGGCCACGGCGGCGACCGGGGCGGCGGCGGTGACGTCGAACTTGTCCTCGAAGGCCTTCACGAACTCGGAGAGCTCGATGAGGGTCATCTCCTCGAACTGCGCGAGCAGGTCGTCCTGGCTGAGCTTCGCCATGATGGCGGTCCTTCCACTAATTCGGCAGGTGCCGGATGTACATGTCGGCGGGCGTACGGGCCCGCTAGAGCACGGGAGTGACTACTCCGCGTCCTCGGCGGGAGCCGGCGTACCGGCACCGCCCTGCTCGACCTTCTCGCGCAGCGCTTCCACGGTGCGGACGAGCTTCGAAGGCAGGGCCTGGAAGACAGCAGCGGCCTGGCCCTGCTTTGCCTTCATGGCACCCGCCAGCTTGGCGAGCAGCACCTCGCGGGACTCGAGGTCCGCGAGCTTCTTGATCTCATCGGCGGACAGCGGCTTGCCGTCAAGCACACCGCCCTTGATGATGAGGTTCGGGTTCTCCTTGGCGAAGTCACGGAGACCCTTCGCCGACTCCACCGGGTCACCGGTGACGAAGGCGACCGCCGTCGGACCCGCGAACAGGTCGTCCAGAGCGGTGATCCCGGCCTCGTTGGCCGCGATCTTGGTCAGCGTGTTCTTCACCACGGCGTACTGGGCGTTCTCACCGAGCGAACGGCGCAGCGTCTTGAGCTGCGCCACGGTGAGACCGCGGTACTCGGTCAGCACGGCGGCGTTGGAGCTGCGGAACTTGTCCGTCAGCTCGGCAACCGAACCGGCCTTGTCGGGCCTCGCCATAGAGCCTCGGCCTCCTTCCGGGTGATTCGGACCGCACGGGAAGGGGCCGGGCAAAACAAACGCCCCGGCGCAGGCGCACGGGGCGTGACTCGACCGGAATCACGATGAGCGTTCCCGGGAGTGCATCCACAGTCACCTGCGCGGGCCGTCCGCATCAGCGGATCCTTCGGCTGCCGCACCCTCACGGGCGCGCCAACAACCAGCGGTCTTTGGCTTCCGTTGAAGACTACGCGAACGGATCCGCGCCAGGCAAATCCGGTGTCGGGGCAGGTCAGCCCGTGAGGCCGGAGCCCCCGGTCAGGCCTGACGCCTTCATGTCCCCGAGCATCCCGAAGAGGTCGACGGTGTCCTTCGCCGGCGGCGCCTGGACGCTCACCGCGGTGCCGTAGTCGGAGTAGGAGGCGTTCATGCGGAGCGTGCCCTCCGGCGTCTTCACGCCCACGGCCATCTTCACCGGGTAGTGGTCCTGGTTGACCCAGATCTCGGTGTCGTAGCCCTTGATGCCCGCCTTCTCGGCGTTGGCGACCAGGGCCTTGCGCTCCTTCTCGGACAGGACGCCGGTGGCCTTGTTGGCGTCCACCATCTCCGCGAAGGTCAGCGTGCCCTTGTAGTGGTCCGCCTGGACGCCGCCGACCTTCTCCGCGCCGACGTGCTTCAGGCTGGGCGACTGGAGCAGCAGGGCGAGCTGCTCGGCCGGGTCCTGGTTCATGTTGTCCAGGCCGCCGGTCATCTGCTTCTGCAGCTCTTCGCTGCCGCTCACCTCGGCCGCGGCCTTCAGGTCCAGCTTCATCCAGCGCTTGCCGTCCATCTCGGCGGCCTGCTTCGCCCCCATGTCCATGTACATGGCCTGGTCCAGCATGATCATGCGGATCCGGGAGGGGGCGTCCGGGTCGGTGGCGGTGAAGGCGGAGCCCTCCATGGTGACGTCCATGACCGCCGGGTCCCACCCCTGCACGCCGGCGATCCGCAGGGTGCCGCCGCCCTGTGCGCCGGCCGGCAGGGTGAGCGTCATGCGCACCTTGGCGGACTTCGCCTCCGAGGTCTTCTCGAAGGCGGCCTGGATGGCCTTGGCGACCTCGCCCTGCGCCTGGACCGCCCCGTGGGGCGCATCGGCCTTCTTGCGCTTCTTGCCGCCCCCGTCGCCGTCGTCGCAGCCCGCGAGCCCGACCACGACGGCCACGGCCGCCAGACCGACGCCCAGACGCTTCGCTGCCGACAAGCTCATGAAATCCCCACCCCATGCCGTCCGTCGTCCCCGGGTCCCCGTGGAACCGCTTGCCACGGTAACGCACCGCGCCGACACGGTCGTACGAAAAAAACCGGCCCCGCACCTCCGGAGAGGCGCGGGGCCGGTTCACAACTGCACGGGCCCAGGGGCCCGACCCGGTCAGACGGAGGCCGGGTCCTCCTCGACGAGGAGGTTACGGGTGCGGTTCGGGTCGACCGGGATGCCGGGGCCCACCGTGGTGCTGATGGCGGCCTTCTTGATGTAGCGACCCTTGGCGGCGGACGGCTTCAGACGGAGGATCTCGTCCAGGGCCGCGCCGTAGTTCTCGACCAGCTGCTGCTCACCGAACGAGGTCTTGCCGATGATGAAGTGCAGGTTCGAGTGCTTGTCGACGCGGAACTCGATCTTGCCGCCCTTGATCTCGGTGACGGCCTTGGCCACGTCGGGGGTGACGGTGCCGGTCTTCGGGTTCGGCATCAGACCACGGGGACCGAGGACGCGGCCGAGGCGGCCGACCTTGCCCATGAGGTCCGGGGTGGCGACGACGGCGTCGAAGTCCAGACGGCCCTTGGCGACCTCGTCGATGAGCTCGTCGGCGCCGACGATGTCGGCGCCCGCGGCACGCGCGGCCTCGGCACGGTCACCGGTCGCGAAGACCAGGACCCGGGCGGTCTTACCGGTGCCGTGCGGAAGGTTCACGGTGCCACGGACCATCTGGTCGGCCTTGCGCGGGTCGACGCCCAGACGGAAGGCCACCTCGACGGTGCCGTCGTACTTGCTGGTGGAGGTGTCCTTGGCGAGACGGACGGCCTCGAGGGGCGCGTACAGACGCTCCCGGTCGATCTTGGCGTCCGCAGCGCGGAGAGACTTGCTGCGCTTGCTCACTACTGCTCCTGTGTGTCCTGAGGAGTCGTGGTGCGGGCCGAGCAGGCCCTGCCACGGAACTGCTGGTGGTGTGGTCAGCCCTCGACCGTGATGCCCATGGAACGCGCGGTGCCGGCGATGATCTTCTCGGCGGCGTCCAGGTCGTTCGCGTTGAGGTCGGGCAGCTTGGTCGTGGCGATCTCGCGGACCTGGTCGCGCGTAAGCTTCGCGACCTTGGTCTTGTGCGGCTCGCCGGAGCCCTTCTCCACACCCGCGGCCTTGAGGATCATGCGGGAAGCCGGCGGGGTCTTGGTGATGAAGGTGAAGGAACGGTCCTCGTAGACCGTGATCTCCACCGGGATCACCCAGCCACGCTGCGACTCGGTGGCCGCGTTGTAGGCCTTGCAGAACTCCATGATGTTGACGCCGTGCTGACCCAGCGCCGGGCCCACCGGCGGGGCCGGGTTGGCCGCACCAGCGTTGATCTGGAGCTTGATAAGCCCCGTGACCTTCTTCTTCTTGGGAGGCATGTGCTCTCTCCGGGTCCTAGTGAGAGTTTCCTGCCTGCGAGCAGGCATACCGCACCACGATAGCGGGTATCGTGCCGAGCTCTGAAACCGAGCAGGTCAGAGACGACCCGGCGGCACACCCGAGGACCCCCGGAAACCGCCTGGAGCGGCCGTCCGCGCCGCCTGCCGAGGGGGTCTTCGTGGCCGGGCCGGACGCTCGCCCGCCGCCGCGGTGACCGTCCCCGACGTACGCGGAAGAGCCCCCGCCCGGCGGGTGACCGCGGGCGGGGGCTCTTCCGGTGTTCCGGGCTGCTAGTTCTTCTGGATCTGGTCGAAGCTGAGCTCGACCGGGGTCTCGCGGCCGAAGATCTCGACGAGGCCCTTGACCTTCTTCGAGTCCGGGTTGATCTCGTTGATCGTGGCCTGCAGCGTCGCGAACGGGCCGTCGGTGACCGTGACCGAGTCGCCGACCTCGAAGTCCAGCACCTGGACCTCGACCTTGCGCTTCGGGACGGCACCGCCCTCGCCGCCCTCGGCGGCGGCGGCCTGCTCCTCGACCTCCGGGGCGAGCATCTTGGTGACCTCGTCCAGCGTCAGCGGGTACGGGTCGTAGGCGTTGCCGACGAAGCCGGTGACGCCGGGGGTGTTGCGGACGACGCCCCAGGACTCGTTCGTCAGGTCCATGCGCACCAGCACGTAGCCGGGCAGCTTGTTCTGGCGGACGGTGCGGCGGTCGCCGTTCTTGATCTGGACGACCTCTTCCTGGGGCACCTCGGCCTGGTAGATGTAGTCCTCGACGTTCAGCGAGACGGCGCGCTGCTCCAGGTTGGACTTGACGCGGTTCTCGTAGCCGGCGTAGGTGTGGATGACGTACCACTCGCCGGGGAGGGCGCGCAGCTCCTCGCGGAACGAGGCGACCGGGTCCGCCGGGGCCTGCTCCTCCGCGGCTTCCTCTTCCGTGGCCTCGTCCTCGTCCTCGTCGACGACCTGGACGGCAGCCTGCTCGGCCGGCTCGCCGGCGGCCTCGTCCGCAGCCTCCGCCTGGTCGATGTCGCCGTCGGCTGCCTCGACGATGTCAAGCGCGGTGTCGTCGCCCTCGACGGTCTCGTCGGCGTCGTACAGGTTCGGGTCAGACACGGTCGCTGCTTCTTCCTTCACGATGTGGAACAGGCGGTCGGGCGCCGCGGGCGCCCTCCGCGGGAGGAATCACCCGAAGACGTACGAGACGCCCTTGTTGAATCCCCAGTCAATCACGGTAACGAGCGCGATGATGACCACAACGAAGACAATCACCACGCTGGTGTAGGTGATGAGCTCGCTGCGCGTGGGCCAGACGACCTTGCGGAGCTCCGCGACGATCTGGCGGTAGAAGAGCGCGAGGCGCGCGAGGGGCCCCTTCTTGCCGCGCTTGCCGCCGCGGCGGGGCTTCTTGGAGCCGGCGTCCGTGGATTCACCGTCGGGACGACCACTTTCAGGCGTCGCGGTGGAGCCCAGGGCTTCCGTCACTCGTCCTCACCTGAATCCGGGTCGTTTGCCGAAACAATCCTCAAAGCGTCTGCCTGCTTGTAGCAGGGCCGGAGGGACTCGAACCCCCAACCGCTGGTTTTGGAGACCAGTGCTCTACCAATTGAGCTACGACCCTTTGAGTGCCCCCCAACGTACCGCATCCGAGCGGCTGCACGATGTGTGCAGCCAAGATCAGATCGCGGGGGCCATCGACGCATGAGTGTACGTGTTCGCGGGCCGGGCGTCGAATGCGTCGCGTGTCCGGGCGCGGTTCGGCGCGGTTGCGCGCGGTTCCGACCGGAACGTGAACTCGTGTGCTCCGGTACCCCCGGGTCTGCGACGATGCAGGCATGACCGCTGCAACTGAACGACGCGTGTCGGCCCGCATCGGGTCGATCTCCGAGTCCGCGACGCTCGCCGTGGACGCGAAGGCCAAGGCCCTCAAGGCCGCCGGGCGACCGGTCATCGGCTTCGGAGCCGGCGAGCCCGACTTCCCGACGCCCGACTACATCGTCGAGGCGGCCGTGGAGGCGTGCCGCAATCCGAAGTACCACCGCTACACCCCGGCCGGCGGCCTGCCGGAGCTGAAGGCCGCGATCGCCGCCAAGACGCTGCGCGACTCCGGCTACGAGGTCGACGCCTCCCAGATCCTGGTCACCAACGGCGGCAAGCAGGCCATCTACGAGGCCTTCGCCGCGATCCTCGACCCGGGTGACGAGGTCATCGTCCCGGCGCCGTACTGGACGACCTACCCCGAGTCGATCCGGCTGGCCGGCGGTGTCCCGGTGGAGGTGGTCGCCGACGAGACGACCGGCTACCGGGTCTCCGTCGCGCAGCTGGAGGCCGCCCGCACGGAGAAGACCAAGGTCGTGCTCTTCGTGTCGCCGTCCAACCCGACCGGCGCCGTCTACACCGAGGCCGAGACCGAGGCGATCGGCCGCTGGGCCGTCGAGCACGGCCTGTGGGTGCTGACCGACGAGATCTACGAGCACCTGGTCTACGGGGGCGCCGCCGCGGTCTCGCTGCCCGCGCTCTTCCCCGAGCTGCGCGACAAGTGCGTGGTCGTCAACGGCGTGGCCAAGACCTACGCCATGACCGGCTGGCGCGTGGGGTGGATCATCGGCCCCAAGGACGTCGTCAAGGCCGCCACCAACCTGCAGTCGCACGCCACCTCGAACGTGAGCAACGTCGCGCAGGTCGCCGCCCTGGCCGCCGTCTCCGGTGACCTGGTGGCCGTGGCCGAGATGCGGAAGGCCTTCGACCGCCGCCGCCAGACCATCGTGCGGATGCTCAACGAGATCCCCGGCGTGGTCTGCCCCGAGCCGGAGGGCGCGTTCTACGCGTACCCGTCGGTCAAGGCGCTGCTCGGCAAGGAGATCAGCGGCAAGCGGCCGCAGAGCTCGGTGGAGCTGGCCGAGCTGATCCTGGAGGAGGCCGAGGTCGCCGTGGTCCCGGGCGAGGCCTTCGGCACCCCCGGCTACCTGCGCCTGTCGTACGCGCTCGGGGACGAGGACCTCGTCGAGGGCGTCTCCCGGCTGCAGAAGCTGCTGGGCGAGGCCAAGGCCTGAGCCGACCGCCCCGCGGGCCCCCGGACCGGCCGGTCCGGGGGCCCGCGTGTGTGTGCGGGCAAGCGCTCGTTCGGGGAAAGCGACCGAAAGAGGTACCGGCACCCCCCGCCGGTGCGGCAGGATCTGTGGATGGCACGCGATGTATCCCTCCTCCCCAAGGCGCACCTCCACCTGC
Source organism: Streptomyces sp. NPDC059718 (assembly GCF_042733315.1). NCBI lineage: Bacteria > Bacillati > Actinomycetota > Actinomycetes > Kitasatosporales > Streptomycetaceae > Streptomyces > Streptomyces sp. NPDC059718. Next base: position 157,095 of record NZ_JBHWGA010000005.1, on the reverse strand, counting down.
ACTTCACCGGCTCGATGCGGCCCGCGACGCTGCTGGAGCTCGCCGACAAGTACGGGGTGCACCTACCCGAGGCACTGACCTCGGGCGAGCCGCCCAGTCTGCGCGCGACCGACGAGCGCGGGTGGTTCCGCTTCCAGCGCCTGTACGACATCGCGCGTTCCGTGCTCCGCTCCCCCGACGACATCCGCCGTCTGGTGCGCGAGGCCGCCGAGGAGGACGCCCGCGACGGATCGGGGTGGCTGGAGATACAGGTCGACCCCACCTCGTACGCGCCGCGCCTGGGCGGGCTGATCCCGGCGCTGGAGATCATCCTGGACGCGGTGGAGACCGCCTCCCGGGACACGGGCGTGGGCATGGCCGTCCTCGTCGCCGCCAACCGCACCAAGCACCCGCTGGACGCCCGTACGCTGGCTCGGCTCGCCGTGCGCTACACGGACCGCGGGGTGGTCGGCTTCGGGCTCTCCAACGACGAGCGCCGGGGTCTGGCCAGGGACTTCGACCGCGCCTTCGCCATCGCCCGGGAGGGCGGCCTGCTGGCGGCCCCGCACGGCGGCGAGCTGGCGGGCGCGGGCAGCGTCCGCGACTGCCTGGACGACCTGCACGCCAGCCGCATCGGGCACGGCGTGCGGGCGGCGGAGGACCCGCGGCTGATGGCGAAGCTCGCCGAGCGCGGCGTGACCTGCGAGGTCTGCCCCGCGTCCAACGTCGCCCTGGGCGTCTACGAGCAGCCCGAGCAGGTGCCGCTGCGCACCCTCTTCGACGCCGGGGTGCCGATGGCGCTGGGCGCCGACGACCCGCTGCTGTTCGGCTCCCGGCTCGCCGCGCAGTACGAACTGGCCCGGGACGCGCACGGCTTCACCGACGTGGAGCTGGCCGAACTGGCCCGCCAGTCGGTACGCGGTTCCGCGGCGCCGGAGGGCGTGCGGACCAAGCTCCTGGCGGGGATCGACGACTGGCTCAGCGACTGATCCCGGCCAGGACCGTGCGGGCCACGGCGAGCGCGAAGTCGTCCAGCGGCCGGTCGTCGACGGGTTCGCCCAGGTAGCAGTTGAGGAAGCCGCGCTGGAAGCACGCGCCGAGCAGCAGCGCGGCGGCCGCCTCGGGGTCGGCGTCGGCCCGGATGCGCCCGCTGTCGCGCTCCGCGCGCAGGTAGCGGGCGAGCTCCCGCAGCGGCACGTGCGGCCCGGAGCCCATGGGGCGCAGTGCGTCACGGTGCCGTGCCAGCAGCGCGGGCTCCGCGAAGAGCGAGGCGGCGATCGGCACGCTGGACTCGTAGAAGAGGACCGCGGTGCGCGCGATGTCGGTGAGGCAGCTCTCGACGCTGCGGTCGCCCGGGTCGGCGGTGAGCTCGGCCATGAGCGGCCCGAGCCGCGGCGCCCGTTCCTTGAGCACCTGGACGAACAGCTCCTCCTTGCTGCTGAAGTGCTTGTAGAGCGCGGCCTCCGAGCAGCCGGCCGCCTTCGCGATCTCCTTGGTGGTGGTGCGGGCGAGGCCGATGGTGCGCATCAGGCGCTCGGCGGCGTCCAGGATCCGCGTCCGGGTGGGTGTTGACTCGGGGGTGAGCATGCACTCACCCTAAAGGTGAGTGAATACTCACCAACCTGGGAGGGAACGATGGACATCACGGTGTTCGGCGCGACCGGGGGCATCGGCCGGCAGATCGTGCGCCAGGCGCTGACCGCGGGGCACCGCGTCACCGCGGTGGTGCGCGACCCGGCACGGCTGCCCGTGACGGGATCCGGCCTGGAGGTCGTCACGGCGTCGCTGACCGACCCGGAGCCGCTGCGCGCGGCGGTCGCCGGGCGGGACGCGGTGCTCTCCGGTCTCGGGCCGCGCCGGCGCAAGGACGCGGGGATCGCCACCGAGGTCACCCGTCCGGTCCTGCGGGCCATGGAGGCGGAGGGCGTGCGCCGCTTCGTGGCGGTCAGCGCGGCCCCGCTGGGCCCGGTCCCGGAGGACGAGACGCTGCTCGGCCGGATCACCGCACCCGTCGTCTCGGGGCTGCTGCGGCCCGTCTACGACGACCTGCGGGCGATGGAGGACGAGATGCGGCGCAGCGCCACCGACTGGACCGCCGTACGCCCTCCGAAGCTCAGCGACAAGCCGCTGACCGGGGTCTACCGGACCGCGCTCAACGCCAATCTGCGCGGCGGCTTCACCATCGGCCGCGCCGACGTGGCGCACGCGATGCTCGCGGTGGTCGACGACGCGGCGACGCTGAAGCAGGCGGTCGGGGTGGCGTACTAGTACGAGGGAGGCGTACCGGGAGCGGTGCGACGAGGACGGCGCCCCGCGGCGGGCTACAGGCTGACGCCGACCGTCACCGGCTCGTTGACCAGGGTGATCCCGAAGGCCGCGCGGACGCCCTCGACGACCTCGCGGGCCAGCGCGAGCAGGTCGGCGGTCGTGGCCCCGCCCCGGTTGGTGAGGGCGAGGGTGTGCTTGCTGGAGATCCGCGCGGGGCCGGTCCCGTAGCCCTTGGCGAAGCCCGCCTTGTCGATCAGCCAGGCGGCGGAGGTCTTGATGCGGCCGTCGCCCGCGGGGTAGGCGGGGGGCGTGACGTCCGGGCCGAGGCGGTCGTGGACACGGGCCAGGAAGTCCGCGTGACCGGCCTCGGTGAGGACCGGGTTGGTGAAGAAGGAGCCCGCCGACCAGGTGTCGTGGTCCTCCGGGTCCAGCACCATGCCCTTGCCCGAGCGCAGCTTCAGCACCGTCTCGCGGGCGGTGGCCAGGGGTACCCGGTCGCCCGTCCCGACGCCGAGGGCGCGGGCCGTCTCCGCGTACTTCAGCGGGCCGGACATGCCGCCGGCGTCCTCCAGGGCGAAGCGCACGCGCAGCACGACGTGGCGCGCGGGGTCCGCCTTGAAGCGGCTGTGCCGGTAGGAGAAGGCGCACGCGGCGTTGTCGAGGACGACCGTCTTGCCGGTGGTGCGGTCGTACGCGACCACCTCGGTGATCGTGCTGGCGACCTCCTGGCCGTACGCGCCCACGTTCTGGATGGGCGTGGCCCCGGCGGAGCCCGGGATGCCGGCCAGGCACTCGACGCCCGCCAGGCCCGCCTCCACGGTGCGGGCGACGGCGTCCGTCCAGACCTCGCCCGCCGCGAGCTCCAGCTCGGTGCCGCTGAGCTCGAAGCCGCTGGTGGCGATGCGCAGCGCGGTGCCCGCGAAGCCCTCGTCGCCGATCACCAGGTTGCTGCCGCCGCCGATGACCAGCAGCGGCGTCCCGGCCGCGTCCGCCTCCCGGACGGCCTCGACGACCTCGGCGTCCGTGGTCGCCGTCACCAGGCGGGTGGCGGGGCCACCGAGGCGGAAGGTGGTCAGGGGTGCGAGCGGGGCGTCGTTGAGTACGTGCACGGCATTCAGGTTACGGGGCGGGCGGCCCCGCCAGGGATGCCGCCCGCCCCGTACGGATCAGAGCGCCTCGAGGACCGTCGCGTTGGCGAGGCCGCCCGCCTCGCACATGGTCTGCAGCGCGTAGCGCGCGCCACGGGCCCGCATGGCGTGGACGAGGGTGGTCATCAGCCGGGTGCCGCTGGCGCCGAGCGGGTGGCCCAGCGCGATGGCGCCACCGTTGACGTTGACCTTGGCCGGGTCGGCGCCGGTCTCCTGCAGCCAGGCGAGGACGACGCTGGCGAAGGCCTCGTTGACCTCGAACAGGTCGACGTCCGCCAGGTCCAGCCCAGCGCGGCGCAGCACCCGCTCGGTGGCCGGGATGACCCCGGTCAGCATCAGCAGGGGGTCGGAGCCGGTGACCGCGAAGCTGTGCAGCCGGGCGAGCGGACGCAGGCCCAGGCGCTCCGCGGTCTCGCTGCTGGTGATCAGCACGGCGGAGGCCCCGTCGTTGACCGGGCTGCTGTTGCCGGCCGTGACCGACCAGTCGATCTGCGGGAAGCGCTCGGCGTAGCCGGGGTCGGCGAAGGCGGGGCGCAGCCCGGCGAGGATCTCCGGGGTGGTCGCGGGACGGACGGACTCGTCCGTGGTGAGCCCGGCGAGCGGCGCGACCTCGGCGTCGAAGGCGCCGGCCGACCAGGCGGCGGCGGCCTTGCGGTGCGACTCGGCGGCGAAGGCGTCCATCGCCTCCCGGCCCAGCGACCACTTGGCGGCGATCAGCTCCGCGCTGACGCCCTGCGGTACGAGTCCGCCCGGGAAGCGCTCGGCGACGCCGGGGCCGAACGGGTCCGCGCCGGGCGGCACGTTGGACCACATGGGCACCCGGCTCATCGACTCCACACCGCAGGCCACGACGACGTCGTAGGCGCCGGCGATGACGCCCTGCGCGGCGAAGTGCACGGCCTGCTGGGAGGAGCCGCACTGCCGGTCGACCGTGGTGGCCGGGACGGAGTCGGGGAAGCCCGCCGACAGCCAGGCCCAGCGGGTGGTGTTCATGGCCTGCTCGCCGACCTGGTCGACGGTGCCGCCGATGACGTCGTCGACCAGCGCCGGGTCGATCCCGCTGCGGCCGACGAGCTCCTTGAGGGTGTGGGCGAGCAGTTCCACCGGGTGCGTCCCGGCGAGCGCCCCGCCCGGCTTGCCCTTGCCGATGGGGGTGCGGACGGCTTCGACGATGACGGCGTCGCGCATGACGTTCTCGCCTCCTGAGGGTGCGGTGCGTAGTTAGTTTGATTTTCCAACGATCGCGTGAGGACGAGGGTAGGACGAGAGGGTTTGACATCACAACCTTCCGTGTGAGACTGGCCCGGTGAGCCCGACCACACCTGTGCCCCCGCTCCCGGGGCGCCCCTGCTCGGCGGCCGCGGCGTTGTACGTCGTCGGCGAGAAGTGGGCGCTGCTCGCGGTCCGCGAGATCCTCTACGGCAACCGGCGCTTCGACGCCATCGCCCGCAACACCGGCGCACCGCGCGACCGCCTCACCGCGCGGCTGCGCGCCCTGGAGGAGGCCGGCATCGTGGAGCGGCGCGCCTACAGCGAGCGGCCGCCGCGGTACGAGTACCACCTGACGGAGGCGGGGCGTGACCTCGCGCCGGTCATCCGGGCCCTGGTGGCGTGGGGCGACAAGTGGGCGGTGGACGAGCCGCCGGTCGTGCTCCGGCACCGGGACGACCATCCGGTGGACGCGGTCGAGTACTGCCGCGCGTGCGGCGAGGAGGTCCACGACCGCGACCTGGCGCTCGACATCCGCAGCGAGGGGTGGACGCCCGCGGGGCGGACGGGGTCCGGGTAGAGCGGAGCGCGCGTCACCACCGGGCCGGCCGGTGGTGACGCGCGCGGGACGGGGCGTCAGGGCGTCGCGTCGACCAGGGACTTGGGCGGGGCGGAGGCCGACTCGGGGGCCTTCGCGGCGCGTCGGCCCGGGATGAGCAGGGCCGCGAGCGCTCCGACCGCGACGGCGGCCGCGCCCACCCAGAGGGCGGGGGTGAGGCCGTCGACGAACCGCGTCGCCGACTCGTAGCCGCCCTGGGCGGAGAAGACCGCCGCGAGGGTCGCGACGCCGAGGGCCCCGCCGACCTCGCGGAGGGCGTTGTTGGCGCCCGAGGCGATGCCCTGCTCCTCCGGCAGGACGCTGCCCATGACGATGTTGGCGCTCGGGGCGAAGTACATCGCCATCCCGATGCCGCTCACGATCAGCGCCGGCACCTGTGCCGCGTACGACACGCCCGGCTCGATCACCACGGCGAACCAGCCGAGGCCCACCGCCTGCAGGGCGAGTCCGGCGGCGACGACCGGGCGGCCGCCGATGCGGTCGGAGAGGAAGCCCGCGATGGGCGCGACGATCATCGGCATGCCCGTCCAGGGCAGCATGCGCAGCCCCGCCTCGGTCGGGGAGTAGCCCGCGACGCCCTGGAGGAACTGGCTGAGCAGGAAGATCGAGCCGAACATGCCGAGGAACATCAGCAGGCTGGCCGTGTTGACGGCGGCGAAGGCACGGCTGCGGAAGAGCCGCATCGGCAGGATCGGGTTGCGGGCGCGGATGCCGTGCCGGACGAAGAGGGCCATCAGCACACCGCCGCCGACGAGTCCGCCGAGGACCGGACCGCTGGTCCAGCCGTCGGCGTTGCCGCGGACGAGGGCGTAGACGATGCCGAACAGACCCGCGCTGGCGAGCACCGTGCCGGTCACGTCGAGCCGGGGGTCGGGGCCGCGGCTCTCGGCGAGCCGCAGCCGGGCGAGGGGCAGGAGGAGCACGCCGATCGGGACGTTCAGCCAGAAGATCCACTGCCAGGAGATGTGTTCGGTGAGCGAGCCGCCGATGAGCGGTCCGGCGGCGACCGCGAGACCGTTCACGGCGCCCCAGATGCCGAACACCATGCCGCGTCGCTCGGGCGGCACGGTGGCCGAGAGCAGGGTGAGGGTCAGCGGCATGAGGATGGCGGCGCCGACGCCCTGGACGGCGCGGGCGGCGATGAGTTCGCCCATGCCGGGGGCGAGGGCCGCGGCGGCGGAGGCCGCGGAGAAGACGCCGAGGCCCACCAGGAACATGCGCCGGCGGCCGAAGCGGTCGCCCAGGGCGGCGCCGAACATCAGGAGGACGGCGAAGGTGAGCGTGTAGGCGCTCACCGTCCACTCCAGGTCCTCCAGGGCGCCGCCCAGGTCCGCGCGGATGGAGGGCAGCGCCGTGGTGACGACCAGGTTGTCGAGCGCCGCCATGAACCCGGCGACGCTGGTGATGACGAGTGCCCACACGACGCTGCCGCGCCGGCCCTCCGTCGGTTGCTGTGCCATGAACTCCCCCAGTTGATTAGTAATTGATCAATAACTTTCATGGACATGGATGGGCCCCCACGGCAGGCCGGCGCGACCCGTCAGCCCTTCCCCGGGAAGCGGTCGGCGTAGAGGTCCTCGATCCCCGCCCAGCCGCGCTCGTGCTGTGGGACACCGAGCGCCACCAGTACGTTCACGAGCATCCCCGTGCCGAAGAACTCCGCCGCATCGCGGTCGCCCACCCCCGTGCGTGCCCGGACGTAGTCCCACAGGCCCAGCCAGCCGCGCCGGCAGGCCTCGCGGATCTCCTCGTCGTCGACGGCGGCCACGTACATCTGCAACTGCATCCGCAGGACGTCGCCGTCCCCGATGAGCTCCTGGTACGAGCCGCACATCGCCTCGAACGCCTCCTCCCCCTCCAGCCCCTCGGCCGCCTTCTCGAAGTGCGCCTCGATCGTCTGGACGCACCTCGCCGCGACGGCCATGAACAGCGCCTTCTTGTTCGGGAAGAGCCGGAAGAGGTACGGCTGCGACACACCCATGCGCTTGGCGATGACGTTGGTGGAGGTGCCGTTGTAGCCACCCGTGCCGAACTCCGTCATCGCCGCGCGGATCGCCGCCTCGCGACGCTCCTCCGCGCTCATCCGCATGCCGTCACCTGCCATGCCAAGTAAGTTATCAGTCAATAACAAGCCTGGGCAAGAGGAAGGCGGCGGGACGCCCCGCCGCCCTCTCCTCACGGCTACGCCAGCCGGACCACCGCGCGCGACATGCCCAGCACCTTCTGTCCGGCGCTGAGGGCCGTCACATCCACCCGGACCGTGCGCTCGTCGTCGTCCAGCTTGGCCGCGACCTTGGCGCTGACCTCGATCAGCGCGCCCGTGTCGTCGTTCGGCACCACGACCGGCTTGGTGAAGCGGACCCCGTACTCCACGACCGCGCCCGGGTCGCCCGCCCAGTCCGTCACCACGCGGATCGCCGAGGCCATGGTGAACATGCCGTGCGCGATGACGTCCGGCAGGCCCACCTCGGTGGCGAACCTCTCGTTCCAGTGGATCGGGTTGAAGTCACCGGAGGCGCCCGCGTACTGCACGAGTGTGGCGCGGTTCACGGGGAAGGACCGCGCCGGCAGCTCGGTGCCGACCTCGACCTCGTCGTAGGAGATCTTCGCCGTCATCGGTTCACTCACCCTCCGGCGCGCGCGCCACCAGTTTCATCAGCGCCGTCACCACGTGCTCGCCGCTCTCGTCGTGGACCTCGCCGCGGACGTCGATGACGTCGTTGCCCGCGAGCGACTTGATGGCCTCGATGGTGACCGTCACCGACAGGCGGTCACCGGCCCGCACGGGGCGGGTGTAGCTGAACCTCTGGTCGCCGTGCACCACCCGGCCGTAGTCCAGTCCCAGCTCCGGGTCGAGGACGACCTGCCCCGAGGCCTTGTACGTGATCACGAACGGGAAGGTCGGCGGCGCGATCACGTCCGGGTGACCCAGGGCCTTGGCCGCGTCGGGGTCGGTGTAGACCGGGTTCGGGTCGCCGACGGCCTCGGCGAACTCGCGGATCTTCTCCCGGCCCACCTCGTAGGGAGCGGTGGGCGGATACGTCCGCCCCACGAAGGACTGGTCCAGCGCCATCGGCACCTCCTGGAGCTGTGGTTTGCGCGTCGGCGGGTCCGCCAACGCCAAGAGGCCGCCCCCGGTGCAGGGGCGGCCTCTTTGGTCTTACGGCCTGGGTCAGCGCGTCTCGCGGTGCGCGGTGTGCGCGTTGCAGCGCGGGCAGTGCTTCTTCATCTCAAGACGGTCCGGGTCGTTGCGCCGGTTCTTCTTGGTGATGTAGTTCCGCTCCTTGCACTCCACGCAGGCCAGCGTGATCTTCGGGCGGACGTCGGTGGCGGCCACGTGAGTGCTCCTTGACGAACGGCAATAAGGTTTGAACACGGAAAGAGTAGCCGATTGAAGGACCGATCCCACAATCGGCTACGCGGGGTAGCGGCGACCGGACTTGAACCGGTGACACAGCGATTATGAGCCGCTTGCTCTACCGACTGAGCTACGCCGCTTCGATGAAAAGATCACCCGCCGGGTGGCGGGTCATCCGATCACCAGAGCCCCAATACGGAATCGAACCGTAGACCTTCTCCTTACCATGGAGACGCTCTGCCGACTGAGCTATTGGGGCGAGCGAGGAAGACATTACACGGTCCGCCGCCGAAGGTGAAATCCGTATCTTGCGGGCAGTCGCCGGACCACCTCCCACCTCCGCCGCCCCAGCCGCTCGGCCCCATACGTCACTTGACGTCACCAGTACGACTATTCGCTCTTCCCGGACGGACCGGGCGCCGCGCCCTAGGCTCGGAACCGCGTGATCTTGCCTCCGGCCCCGAGGAGCGCGATGACCGACAGCCAGCCGCAGCAGCCCACCGACCCGCCGCTGGGCGAAACCGCCCCAGCCCCCGCCCTCCTGCTCTGCGGTGCCCGCCTCGCCGACGGCCGCACCGTCGACGTGCGCCTGGCCGGAGCGCGCATCGAGGCCGTCGGCACCGCCGGCAGCCTCCACGAGGGCACCCGTGTCGACCTCGGTGGCTACCTCCTGCTGCCCGCCCCCGCCGAACCGCACGCCCACCTCGACACCGCCCTGACCGCCGGCTCCGCCGGACCGCCCTCGTACGACGCCGAGGACGTGCAGCGGCGGGTCACCGAGGGCGCCCTCCACCAGCTCGGCCACGGCGCGACCGCGGTCCGCACGCACATCCGCATCGGCGACGTACAGGGGCTGCGCGCCCTGGAGGCGGCGCTGCAGGCCCGGCGCGCCCTGCGCGGCCTGGTCGACGTGCAGACCGTGGCCGTGCCCCGGGTGCTCACCGGGCCCGCCGGCGCGGACGGCCTCGCCGTGCTCCGCGACGCCCTCAAGATGGGCGCCGACGTGGTGGGCGGCTGCCCCGACCTCGACCCCGACCCGGGCGGGTACGCCGAGGCCGTGCTCGCCGTCGCCGCCGAGTTCGGCCTCCCCGTCGACCTGCACACCGACGCCGCCGACCCGGCCCGGCTCTCCCGGCTCGCCGCGATGGCGGGAGGACTGCGCCCCGGCGTCGCCCTCGGCCCCTGCGGCGGCCTGACCCGGCTCCCGTACGACACGACCGTCCGCCTGGCGGGGCAGCTCGCCGCCGCCGGGGTCTCGCTGACCGCCCTCCCGCAGGGCGGCTGCGGGGCCCTGGAGTCGCTGCGCCGCGGCGGCACCGCGCCGGTGCGCACCCTGCGGGCGGCCGGCGTCCGGATCGCCGCGGGCAGCGGCGCGCTGCGCGACCTGACCAACCCCGTCGGCCGCGGCGACCCCTTGGAGGCCGCCTTCCTGCTCGCCTCCCACGGCGAGTGCGCCCCCGGGGAGGCCTACGAGACGGTGAGCCGGGACGCCCGCGCCGTCATGGGGCTGCCCGAGGTGCGGGTGGAGGCGGGCTTCCCCGCCGAGTTGCTCGCGGTACGGGCCGACCGGCTGGAGAGCGCGCTCTCGCTCGCGTACAGCCGGATCGTCATCCACCGGGGGCGGGTCGTCTCCCGGACCAGCGCGGTACGCGAGTACACCGACACCCTGGCGCTCGACCTGCCGCGTCAGTCGAGGAGCCGCCGTGACCCGGCATGAACGGCGCGCCGGGCGTAGCGTCGGTGGCATGCGCACTGTGATCGCTGGTGGACATGGACAGATCGCGCTGCGGCTGGAGCGGCTGCTCGCCGCGCGCGAGGACGAGGTGGCGGGCATCATCCGCGCGCCGGAACAGGCCGAGGACCTGCGCGAGGCCGGCGCCGAGCCGATCGTGCTCGACCTGGAGTCGGCATCGGTGGACGAGGTGGCCCAGGCGCTGGCCGGCGCCGGCGCGGTCGTCTTCGCGGCGGGCGCGGGGCCGGGCAGCGGCGCCGCCCGCAAGGAGACCGTCGACCGGGACGCCGCCGTGCTGCTGGCCGACGCGGCGGAACGCGCGGGCGTACGCCGCTACCTGATGGTCTCCGCCATGGGGGCCGACGCCGGGTCCCGCCCAGGCACCGACGAGGTCTTCACCGCCTACCTGCGCGCCAAGGGCGCCGCCGACGCCGAGGTGCGCCGCCGCACCGCCCTGGAATGGACGATCGTCCGCCCCGGCCGGCTGACCGACGACCCGGGCACGGGGCGGGTCCGGCTCGCCGCTTCCACCGGGCGCGGTTCCGTGACCCGTGACGACGTCGCGGCGGTCCTGGCGGAGTTGCTCGACACGCCCTCGACGGCGGGGCTCACCCTGGAACTGATCGAGGGTCACACCCCGGTGTCGGTCGCGGTGAAGGACGTCGCCGGCAACTGAACGGCAACCCGGGCGGGGCGGAGGCCGGTGGAGGACGTCCGGGAGGACATGGCCTGGTGGGCCCTGGCGCCGAGTTCGCCTCCGGGCTGAGACGGGCGGATTCCGCGGGGCGCGGGATGCGGGCGCGGGCGGACGGGTAGAGGGGGAACGGCCGAGATGCGATCAGTCCGGCTCTGGGCTGCACTTGATCGCATCGGGACGGCCAGCGCCATCCCCCTGACGTCACGGAGAGACCATGCCGATGAAGCCCCCGGCACCCCCGTTCACCCGCGAGACCGCGATCGAGAAGGTCCGCCTCGCGGAGGACGCCTGGAACAGCCGCGACCCCGAGAAGGTGTCCCTCGCCTACACACCCGACAGCCGGTGGCGCAACCGCGGCGAGTTCGTCCACGGGCGGGAGGAGATCGTCGCGTTCCTCACCCGCAAGTGGACCAGGGAGCAGGAGTACCGGCTCATCAAGGAGCTCTGGGCCTTCGACGGCAACCGCATCGCGGTCCGCTTCGCCTACGAGTGCCACGACGACTCCGGCAACTGGTACCGCTCGTACGGCAACGAGAACTGGGAGTTCGACGACGAGGGCCTGATGCGCGTACGGCTGGCCAGCATCAACGACACCCCGATCGCCGAGTCGGAGCGCGCGTACCACTGGCCGCTCGGACGGCGGCCCGACGATCATCCCGGTCTGTCCGACCTCGGATTCTGAGCGGCCCGCGCCTGCCGCCGCAGCTCCACGCGGGCCGCGGGCGACCGGCCGGGGCCAGTGCGCCAGTACGGGTGCCAGAACAGCCGGCAGGAGAGCCAGAGCAGACGTCGTCGCAGGATCGCCGCATGGGCGGGCTCCGCGGCGAGTTGCGCGTAGGTGCGGTGCCATTCGCGCTGCGCCTGCACCAGATCGGGCGGGAACACGGTGTTGGCCATGCACAGGATTCAATCATGTGTTCGATTTTCTCGGCACGCCTCACACGTCACTCGTAGGGGTGAGCTTGCCGCGGCGCCCGCGTCGGACGTCCGGTGACCCCGGGGCTCCCTTGCGCCCCGGGGTCACCGGGCAGGTGCACCCCCGGTACGGGGGCCCGGCCTACAGGTTCAGGACGACGAGGGCCCCCACGCCGCCCAGGGCCAGTGCGACGGCGGCATCGGCCCAGCCGCCCCTCCCCCAGCGGAAGTACCGGTCCAGCGCGAGCCGCCCGGGGCCGATGGCGGCGATCCCGAGGGCGACGACGGTGATGGCCAGGTTGTACTCGATGCCGCCCTGCTCGTCCCACAGCCCGCGGGCACCGGTCACCGTGACCATGGCGTTGATCATCACGCCGATGAGCGCCGCCGCGGCGAGCGGTGTGAACAGGCCCAGCGCCAGGCCCGCACCGCCCAGGAACTCCGAGGCACCGCCGATGGCGGCGAAGACCTTCCCCGGCGAGTAGCCCATCATCTCGAAATCCTTGCCGGTGCTGGTGAGCCCCTGGCCGCCGAACCATCCGAAGAGCTTCTGGAGCCCGTGCCCCGCCATCAGGACACCGAAGGTCAGCCGGATCAGCAGCAGGCCGCAGTCACCGGCGCTCACCCGCGGGTGCGCCGGTACGGCGTCCTCTGCCTGCGGCTGAACGCGCAATCGCTCGGCTATGTAGTTCATGGGCAAACCTCTTCTGCCCCCGAGGCCCCGGCGGGCGGCGTCGGCCGCCCGTAGGACTCCGGCAGAGCGTGTCGGTGCAGTCACCGCGGATCACACAGCCATCCCTCCTCCCTCAGCAGGAGGTACGCGACAGCTCTGTGCCACGTTCAACCACTTTCCCCTCTTTCGCGCATCTCATCCCGAAATGCCGGAAGTACCGGGCGGTACCGATGCCCACCAGTGGCCGGCGGTGGCCTCGCGTCCCTCAGAGCCGCAGGCGCGGCGCCTCGTCGTCCGGGGTGTCCGGACTCGCGAAGTGGAAGCGGACCGAGAGGACGGAGGCCAGGGCCCGGCCTGCCCGGTCGGCGGCGACCGCCGAGGGGTGGCGCCGACCCGGGTCCCTCTCCTCGCCCAGGTACCGCACCGCGGTGCCCCAATGGATCGTGGCCAGATGGTGCTCGCCGGCGGGATCCGCGGTGATCGCCAGCAGCTCCACGAACCAGTCGTGCACGGTGTCGCCGTCCCACACCGCCTCGATCGCGACGACACGGCCGGGGAGACCGGCGGCGCGGGCGTGGAGGGATTCCGTGTCGAGGGGGCTGTCGGGGGTGCGGGCGATCCGGTCGCCGTGGTGGTCGTAGCGTTCGCCCACCACGATCTGGGCCTCGCGGAGCCCGAGGCCACGGGCCCGGCCGGCCTCGAAGACGACCCGTACCGCGCGGAGCAGGCTGTCCTGCAGGACATACCCGTCGACCTGTTCCCGGACCCCGGCCGGCAGCATCTCCCACCATTCGGACGCGGTCGTGCCTGCCATTCCCGGCCCCTCTCACCTGCGGCCCACGCGACGGGGCCTGCCGGACGCCACCGTACGGTGCGACCGCAACCGGCCCCTTCCCGAGGGAAGTTGCGCGGCCGTGCAACCCTCCGCGCGCATTCGGGAGTACCTACGAATGGACGTCCAAGCGGCGGCCACCGCATCCGGTGGCCACCGCAGGCCGGCGCGCGGGCCCACGCGCCGGCCGTCAAGGACCGCCCGGCGCGGTGCCGGGTGGCGGCTTCGAAGGAGAAATGCTCCGTGGCTCTCAGTTTTGCCAGGAAGGCAGGCGTGGCGGCCGCCGCGGCGGTCGCGATCGGCGCGATGTCGCTCGGCGCCTCCGCCATGGCGGCGCCGTCGGCCCCGTCCGCCCCGGCCGCGCACCGCGCCGGCGCACCCGCCGCCGTGGCCGCGAAGGCGGTCGCCGCGCCCGGGAAGCAGGCGCCCCAGGTCGTCACGCAGCTGATCGGCAAGGGCCGGGTGGACGGCAAGCGCTGGTCGGTGGCGCTGGAGTTCCACCGGACGCTGCCGGAGGGCTACGACCTTCCTACGTCCCCCGACGGCACCACCGCCCCCGGCACGGCGCTGCTGTGCCAGCGCATGTACATCGACGGGGTCCGCATCGACCACCAGGGCGGCCCCTGGTCCGACTGCCAGCCCGTGACCGGCGCCCACGACCCCGCCGGCAGCGGCAGCATGGGCCTGTGGGGTTTCCAGGACAAGGGCACCACCGGCTCCCGCCTCATGGTCTCCAACCCCGAGGCCGCCATCGCGTACGGCGTCGTCGAGCTCACCGACGGCACCCGTCTGAAGGCCGCCACGGTCACCGTCCCCGGCACCGACTACCGTGCCTGGGCCGTCGCCATACCCGACGGCAGGACCATCGCCGCCGTCGACCAGTACGACAGCCACCACCACCGCCTCAGCCACGACACCTACTGGCGTTGATCCCGGGAAGAAGGACGGGCACCTCCTGCCGTGCAGCCACGTGACCACCGAGCCGAGGGCAGCGAACCGGACGCGGAGTTCACCCGGTTCGTCGCCGCCCGCTGGCGCGCCCTGACGCACACCGCGTACCTGCTCACCGGGGACTTCCACGAAGCGGAAGACCTGGTGCAGTCGACGCTGGCCAAGGTGTACCCGCACTGGGGGCGGTTGCGGCCCGAGCACGCGGAGCACTACGTGCGGCGGGCGCTGGTCAACACCAACCGCAGCCGGCACCGCCGCCGCAGGATCGCCCACCTCCTCCTCCCGTCACTGCCCGACACCCGCCCCGCCCCCGAGGACGGGGCGGGTGTCGGCGGCGTGGACGGGTACGACGCCCTGGCCCACCTGCTCGCCGGACTGCCCGAGCGGCAGCGGGCGGTCGTCGTGCTGCGCTACTGCGAGGACCTGTCCGCGGAGGAAGTGGCGGACGTCCTCGGGTGCTCGGTCGGCACCGTGAAGAGCCAGGCCTCCCGGGCCCTGGACAAACTGCGCGACCGGGCGACCCTCGCCCGTCTTCACCCGTCAAGCCGCCCCGCAGAGGCACGATGACTCCCGACCACGACCGCCACCCCGCCCAAGAGGACTGGCTGCGCGACGCCTTCGCCCGGTCGCGCGACGCCTACCCCGCCTCCCAGGCCCCCGTCGACCGGATCCTGGCCACCGCGCGGGCGCGCAGGAAGCGCCACCGCGCGGCGGTCGCCGTCGGCGCCGTGGCCGGTGCCGCCTGCGTCCTCGCCGTCGCCGTGGCGGTCTCGATCCAGGGGGCCCGCCCCTCCGCCGGCCCCGCGGACCGTTCCTCCCCGGCGGCCAGCCCGACCGCCACCGCGACGCCCGGCCCCCTCACCGTCCGGGTGGCCGGCGGCACGACCGGCGGCGCCCCCTGGTCGGTGGCGCTGGAGTTCCACCGGACGCTGCCGCGGGGCTACCGCCTCCCCACCCTCCCCGACGGCACCACCGCCCCCGGCACGGCGCTGCTGTGCCAGCGCATGTACATCGGCGGCATCCGCATCGACCACCAGGGCGGCCCCTGGTCCGACTGCCAGCCCGTCACCGGCGCCCACGACCCCGCCGGCAGCGGCAGCATGGGCCTGTGGGGCCTGCACGACAAGGGCACCACCGGCTCCCGCCTCATGGTCTCCAACCCCGAGGCCGCCGTCGCCTACGGCATCGTCGAGCTCACCGACGGCACCCACCTCAAGGCCACCACCGTCACCCTCCCCGGCGCCGACTACCGCGCCTGGGCCGTCGCGATCCCCGACGGCAGGACCGTCGCCACCGTCGACCAGTACGACGCCCACCACCACCGCCTCACCCACGACACCGACTGGCGCTGACCCCGGGAGGAGGGACTCGTCGCACGGCCGGTGTCACATACCGTCCCGCCGCCCTGTCGTCATGGACGAAGAGCACACCGACCACGGAAGGTGGGGGTTCCTCATCATGGGCGTCGAACGGTCGCAGCAGGCCGAAGGCCACCTCCGTACCGACCACCCGGCCCGGCACCTGGCACGTCGGCGTACGAAGCTCGGCGTCGCAGCCGTCGTCGTGCTGGTCGTCGTCGCCCACCTGGGCCTGGGCGGGCTGCTGCTGGCGTCCGGACCCTGGAAGCACTGGGCCGTCGGCGCCCTCGTGGCCGTCGTCCTGGCCAAGGCCGTCTTCCTGCTCCTACGCCACGGCAGAAACCGTGGAAACCGAACTCCGAGGCGTACAACCAAGCGCGTTCCTCACCAGTCCTGATCGTCGGCGGTGCCGTCATGCCGCCGAGGACCAGGAGCGAAGGAACGCATGAACCGACCCAGAGGCGCGACGGTCGCCACGGCCGCCACCGTCGTGCTCGCCACCGCGGGCGGCCTGCTCACCGCGGCCACGCCCGCTTCCGCCGCCGTGACCTGCACGTCGCCGGTCTTCAAGCGGACGTTCTACGCGAACACCACATTTTCCGGGACACCCAGGCACACGGACTGCGACTCCGCGATCGACCAGAACTGGGGCACCGGCGCGCCCTACAAGGGGCTGCCGGTCAACAACTTCGGCGTCCGCTGGTCCACCACGCGCGACTTCGGTTCCGGTGGGCCCTTCACATTCACCGCTTCCTCCCGCGACGGCATCCGCGTGTACCTCGACGGCGTCCGCAAGGTCGACCTGTGGAAGAACGTGTCGTCCACCGTGCGCAGGACCGCCAACGTCACCGTCCCTTCCGGCAAGCACACCCTGCGCGTCGACTTCGTCAACTGGACGGGCGCGGCCAACGTCACGTTCGGCTACGCCCCCCGCACGTCGGCGACGGTCGACAAGGTCAAGCCCCTCGTCCCGGCCGGGACCACCGTCGCCTACAGCGCGAACACCGCGTCCACGAAGGTCGGCTGGGCCAGGAACAAGGAGATGGACCTCGCCGGGTACCGCGTGTACCGCCGTCTGAAGGGCGCCTCCTACCCCTCGAAGCCGATCGCCACGACGACCTCCACCTCGTACACCGACACGACCGTCCCGAAGGACGGCAACGTCTACTACTACGAGGTCCGCGCCTACGACAAGGTCGGGAACACCTCGTCGGGCACCGCCGACCTCGGCATCACGACCGTCGACAGCGCCGCCCCCGCCGCCCCGAAGGGCGTCGAGGAGAACTGGGCCATGGGCTACCCCAGCACCATCACCCTGTACTGGGACAGCAACTCCGAACCCGACCTGGCCGGCTACCGCGTCTACCGCTCGACGTCCCTGCCGGTCGCCCTCACCCCGGAGAACCGGGTGACCGGCGACGCCTTGTCGCACGGCGGCTACACGGGGCCGCTGCCGCAGACCGGCGACATCCACTACTACGTGGTCACCGCCGTCGACACGCACGGCAACGAGTCGGCGGCCTCCAAGGCGGCGATGTACTACACCCGCGACCTGACGGGTCCGGTCGACACCGCACTCAACGCGCGTGGCCGGGAGGACGAGGCAGGCGTCACGCTGACCTGGGACCCCTCCGAGCGGACCAGCGACGACTTCGCGGGCTACACCGTCATCCGGTACGCCAATCCGCGCGGTACCGGGGGCCCGCGGGAGGTGGTCGGGACGGGGGTCGAGGGCACCACGTTCACGGACCCGGCGCCGCCGCCCGGCGCCACCTACTACTACGGGGTGGTCGCGGTCGACCACGCGGGCAACGGGGGTACCCCGTCCCAGGAGGTCGTCGTCACCGTCTCCGGGAACACGACGGCTCCGGCCCCGGTCACCGGCCTGACCGCCGGCCCCAAGGAGAACGGCGTCACCCTCTCCTGGGACGCCGACACCGCACCGGGCCTCGACCACTACCGCGTGCTGCGCGGCACGTTCGCCGACGGGCGGTGGACGTACGCCCCGCTGATCGACCCCTGGACCCTGCGGCCGCGGGAGATCAAGGCGACGACCTTCCACGACCGGACGGCGGCCGACGGCCAACGGATCCGCTACGCGGTCGTCTCCGTCGACCAGTACGGCAACCAGCTCACCCCCGACACCGGCGCGACCGTCACCGAGGTCACCGAACTCGACCTCCGCCCCACCGCCCCACCGGCGACCGGCGCCCCGATCTACTTGAACAGCAACGAGACCGGCTCCCTCCACTGGTTCCTCACCGACGACAGGAACGCCAACGGCAGCCCGGTGACGGCCTTCACCGTGAGCCGATGGAACCGCCAGAGCGGGAGCTTCGACGTGCTCGCCACGGAGCCCAAGGGCAACTCGACCGACTGGCACTGGTCCGACCGCACCCAGCCGGCCGCCACCACGGTCTACTACCGCGTCACGGTCCTCTACGCGGACGGCACGGAATCGGGCGCGTCCGAGGTCGCCGCCCTGAGCTACTGACCCCGCCCGCGCCGGCGGCGACAGCCGGGAAGGGGGCCGGAAGTGAGTTTCCGGTCCCCTTCCACCGGGTCGTCGTCCGCCGGTACGGGAGCCCGCGCTGCGAAAATCCGGCGTCGGCGAGCTCATCTCGTGCCACGATCGGCGCATGTGGAGCGTCACGGAGGTGCACGAGCGGCTCCAGGCGCCGGCCGAAGCCGGCCCCGGCCGTCGGCGATTCGGTGCGGCACGTCACCGCTACCTGCTCGACCCGCCGGTCACGGCATCCCGAATGGCTCGCTTCGAGCGGGAGCACGGGACAAGCCTTCCTCCTTCTTACCGCGCCCTCATCACGGCAGTGGGAAGCGGGGGCGGGGGGGCCTTGCCACGGGCTGTTCCGGTTCGGCAGTGAAGTGTGGGCACGCCCGCCCATGCGCACGGGTGGCGGGTGCCTCTCGGCCCCTGCTGCCCGTGCGCTGCCCGTGACCAAGCGGCTCTATTCGCGCCTACTCGGCGTCGTCTTCCGAGCGCACCCAAGCCAACTGGGCGTCGCTCAGCAGAGGGACGAACCCCTCAGGGAACATCAGCATGAGCGGCTGCGGCCACATGTTCTCAGCCCCGTGCAGCTCGCAGCGCAGTTCGATGAGGTGTGGACCTTCCCCGCATGCCTCGTGCCAGTAGACCTGGTCGTGAGCCTGGCAGAAGTACCGAAAGCGTGAGCACTCGTCTTCCTCGGCGGGGTCGTAAAAGGCGGGATCACGGACTACCTGGGTCACCGGTTCCTGTCGATTGAACCGAGGAATCGGCCGAGGATCACACCACAACAATCGAGAGGGGAGCACGCGCCCATCTTGACGCAGCCCCGGAGCCCAGCCTCCCGCGCGGTGTCCGTCAGACCCGCCCAGCGCGCTGTCAGCTGACGTCGTCGTCGAAGAACGAATCCGCGATCCTGATCAAGTCTTCTTCGGTCAGCTGGGGCGGACGCCAGTGCAGGCGCCGCGCATGCCGGACAAACTCATCACTCAGGGCAACGTGGTAGCGCTCAACGTAGTGGGCGAGGTCCGTATGCCAAAACCGCTGCCCATCGGTGAGCAGGCTCAGGCCGTCGATGAAAGCGCGGTCGGGACTGAGAACGTCATACACAGCGCTCGTGGTGACAGCCAGGACCGCCCCACTGCGGAGGTACCGCACGAGATCGTCCTCGTACTCCTCGCCCCGTTCCCGCACCGCATCGTGTAGTGAAGCACCGTTCGCCGCGCCGTGCTGGAGCTCACGGAACGCTCCCAGGAACTGGCCCTCTTGAGGTCGTTGGCTGCCCACTGGCCGGAGCCTAGCCCCCACGGCGCTGCCCAGTGCTTTCGCCCGCCGTCCCATGGATGCCCCACACCCGCAGGTCGGGGCCTGGATTCCCGTCCACGCCCCGTCCACAGCTGCTGGTAGAGAGCGTGTAGGAACGGGACGGAGCGAGACAGCGGCCCGCCATCGGCGAAGTAAAAAAGAACAGCCCCTGGTCTGCGTTTCCGCAGCTCAGGGGCTGTGTTTCCACTGTGGCGGCGCCAGGATTCGAACCTGGGTAGGCTAAGCCGACGGATTTACAGTCCGCTCCCATTGGCCACTCGGGCACACCGCCTGGGAAGTGTCTCCGCGGGCCGCTTGTGTGCGGTCCCCGTGGCGACGTCGTAAACAATACCCGATGCGCGGGGGTGCTTCGCCACCCTATTGATCAGCGCTTCGGGCGGGTCCGGTGGCTAGGCTTGCGGGGGCGGCCCGCAGGCGGGTCGCGGACCTGACGGATCAGAGCCAAGGAGCCAACAGAAGATGGCCGACTCCAGTTTCGACATCGTCTCGAAGGTCGAGCGGCAGGAGGTCGACAACGCCCTCAACCAGGCCGCCAAGGAGATCTCGCAGCGCTACGACTTCAAGAACGTCGGCGCGTCGATCTCGTGGTCCGGGGACAAGATCCTGATGCAGGCCAACTCCGAGGAGCGGGTCAAGGCCATCCTGGACGTCTTCGAGACCAAGCTGGTCAAGCGGGGGATCTCGCTGAAGTCGCTGGACGCGGGCGAGCCCCAGCTGTCCGGCAAGGAGTACAAGATCTTCGCGACCATCGAGGAAGGCATCTCGCAGGAGAACGCCAAGAAGGTCGCCAAGATCATCCGTGATGAGGGGCCCAAGGGCATCAAGGCGCAGGTCCAGGGCGAGGAGCTGCGCGTCACCTCCAAGAGCCGGGACGACCTGCAGGCCGTCATCGCGCTGCTGAAGGGCAAGGACCTCGACTTCGCGCTGCAGTTCGTGAACTACCGCTGAGCGAGGTCTTGCCGAGGTCCCGGCCGGGAGCAGGCGGCCGGGGCCTTTGCCACGCGCACGACGGGGCGCATTCGGAGGGTGCCGCCCGGGAAGCCGCCGCAGGTGCGTAGTGTCTTCCTGTTAGGTCTCCCCGGGACCGCCCCGCCCGTCGACGGCGGACCTGGGGCAGCGTCTCGAGGATGGAGCCGGGCATGCAAAGCCGCACCGCTTTGGTCGAGGACCTGATGAGCCGCTTCCCGCACGTCCCCCGCGAGGCGGTCATCAAGGAGGACCTGCTGCGCGGCGGGATCGCGTTCGACGAATCCGCGCTCAGCGGCAACGAGGACGGCGACGTCAAGCCGAAGTCGTACTTCATCTTCTCCTTCGACCACCGCACCCTCCCCGAGCTGGGGGCCGCCGCGCTGAAGCGGCCGCCGGAGGAGATCGTGCTCACCGGCGGGCCGTACGACCTGCGCCGCACGGTGGTGTCGGTGCGGGTGAACCCGGCCTCGCCGTACCGCGTGCGGGCGGGCGGGCGGGGTGTGCTCGGCCTCTACCTCGACGGGGTGCGCATCGCGGACGTCGGACTGCCGCCGATGCCGGCGTACTACCGGCACACCCTGGAGAACGGCAAGTCGGTGATGGAGGTCGCGCCGACGATCCAGTGGGGCTACCTG
The DNA here is from genome assembly GCF_042733315.1 of Streptomyces sp. NPDC059718. Taxonomy (NCBI): domain Bacteria; kingdom Bacillati; phylum Actinomycetota; class Actinomycetes; order Kitasatosporales; family Streptomycetaceae; genus Streptomyces; species Streptomyces sp. NPDC059718. The sequence goes on along the minus strand of NZ_JBHWGA010000005.1, from coordinate 135,923 downwards.
ATCTACCTGACGGTCTTCCGCGTGTGCCAGTACTTCGGCGCCAAGGAGGAGTGCCAGTACTGCGACATCAACCACAACTGGCGCCAGCACAAGGCGGCCGGGCGCCCCTACACGGGTGTGAAGCCGGTCGAGGAGGTGCTGGAGGCGCTGGAGATCATCGACAAGTACGACGAGACGAAGTCCTCCACCGCGTACACCCTCACCGGTGGGGCGATCACCTCCAAGGTCGCCGGGCGGGACGAGGCGGACTTCTACGGCCACTACGCGAAGGCCATCGAGGAGCGCTTCCCCGGCCGCTGGATCGGCAAGGTCGTCGCGCAGGCGCTGCCCAAGGAGGACGTGCAGCGCTTCAAGGACTACGGCGTGCAGATCTACCACCCCAACTACGAGGTGTGGGACCGCCGTCTGTTCGAGCTGTACTGCCCCGGCAAGGAGCGTTACGTCGGCCGGGACGAGTGGCACCGCCGCATCCTGGACTCGGCGGAGATCTTCGGCCCGCGCAACGTGATCCCCAACTTCGTGGCGGGCGTGGAGATGGCCGAGCCGTTCGGCTTCGGCAGCGTCGGGGAGGCGATCGACTCCACGGCGGAGGGCCTGCGCTTCTTCATGTCGCGCGGCATCACACCGCGCTTCACCACCTGGTGCCCGGAGCCGACGACCCCGCTGGGCAAGGCGAACCCGGAGGGCGCGCCGCTGGAGTACCACATCCGCCTGCTGGACGTGTACCGCGCGACGCTGGAGGAGTACGGGCTGAGCTCGCCGCCCGGGTACGGCCCGGCCGGCCCCGGCAACGCGGTGTTCTCGGTGAGCTCGTTCATGGACAGCCTGCCGGCGTCGGCGCCCGTCGGAGTGAGCTGAGTGCCGACCCTGCTGATCGTGCATCACACGCCGTCGCCGAACCTGCAGGCGATGTTCGAGGCGGTGGTCGCCGGCGCGACCACCGACGAGATCGAGGGCGTGGACGTCGTGCGGCGGGCCGCCCTCGCGGCGACCGCCTCCGACGTGCTCGCGGCGGACGGCTACCTGCTGGGCACGACGGCGAACCTCGGCTACATGTCGGGGGCGCTCAAGCACTTCTTCGACCAGGTCTACTACCCGTGCCTGGACGGCACGCGCGGCCGCCCGTTCGGCTACTACGTGCACGGCGGCAACGACGTGACGGGGACGGTGCGGGGGATCCGGTCGATCACCACGGGCCTGGGCTGGGAGCAGGCGGCGGCCGAGGTGACGGTCACCGGGGAGCCTTCCAAGGCCGATCTGCAGGCCTGCTGGGAGCTGGGCGCGACCCTGGCCGCGGGGTTGGCGGACTGACCGCGCGGGCCCGGCGCCGACGTGCCGGGCCCATGCCCCCGTCCTACCGTGGAGGTGGAGAGAGGGGGCAGCTCCGATGGCACCCCGGGTCCTGGACGACGCGACCCTGGACGTCCTGCGCTCCGGCTTCGCGGGCGAGGTCGTCGCACCGGGCGACCCGTCGTACGACGAGAGCCGCACGCTCTTCAACGCCATGATCGACCGCAGGCCGTCCGTGATCACCCTGTGCGAGTCGGTGGAGGACGTCGCCGCGGCGATCCGCTTCGGACGTGAGCGCGGGCTGGAGGTCGCCGTCCGGGGCGGCGGGCACAGTGTCGCCGGGAATGCCCTGACGGACGGCGGCATCGTCGTCGACCTGCGGCGCATGCACGCGGTCGTCGTCGACCCGCAGGCGCGCACGGCGCGGGTCGGCGGGGGCGCCACGATGAGCCACCTGGACCGGGCGACGCAGCCGTACGACCTGGTCACCACCGGGGGGCGGGTGTCCACCACGGGCGTGGGCGGCTTCACCCTCGGGGGCGGATCGGGGTGGCTGGAGCGCGCGTTCGGGCTGGCCTGCGACAACCTGGTGGAAGTCGAGCTGATGACGGCGGACGGCACCATGGTGCGGGCCACCGAGGACGAGAACCCGGAGTTGTTCTGGGCGCTGCACGGGGGCGGCGGCAACTTCGGCGTCGCCACCTCGCTCACGCTGCGGCTGCACCCGCTGCCCGCGGTCACCATGGCCCTGCTGCTGTGGCCGCCGGACGCCGGCCCCGAGGTGCTGCGCGCCTACCGCACCCTGCTGGCGTCGGCGCCGGACGAGATGGGCGGGGGTCTGCTCTTCCTGACCGGGCCTGCGGAGGAGTTCGTGCCGGAGCACCTGGTGGGCGCGCTCACCTGCGCCGTCCTGGTGACGTACGCGGGCACCGGGGACGCGGCGCGCGAGGTGCTGGACCCGCTGCTCGCGCTCGGCCCCCAGGGCCGCCTGGTGACGGAGCTGCCGTACGCGGACCTGCAGTCCATGTTCGACGACCCGCCGGGCTACCGGAACCACTGGTCGGCGGAGTACCTGGACGACTTCCCCGACGAGGCCGTGGACCGCTTCTGCGCCCGGGCCCGGGACATGGTGGTCCCCTCCCCCTCCCAGCACGTGCTGTTCCCCGTGGGCGGCGCCGTGGCGCGCCCTTCCGCCGACTACCCGCTGCCCTGGCGCCGGGCGCCGTGGGTCGTGCACCCGTTCGGCCTGTGGGCGGACCCGGCGGACGACGAGCGGGCCCGGCGGTGGGCGCACGGCATCCGCGCCGACATGCGGCAGTGGTCCTCCGGGGCGGTCTACCTCAACTTCATCGGCGACGAGGGCGAGGGCCGCGTGATCGCCGGGTTCGGCGCGCACAACCTGGGGCGGCTGGCCCGGGTGAAGAGGGAGTACGACCCGCAGAACGTCTTCCGGCTCAACCACAACATCGAGCCGGACTGACCCCGGCCGGGGTCGGCGGCTCAGCGGGTGGCGTACGGGGCGTCGACGGGGACGATCTCGCGGCCGAGCGGCACCAGGGAGATCGGCACCATCTTGAAGTTCGCGATGCCGAACGGGATGCCGATGATCGTCAGGCAGAAGCCGATGCCCGCGAGCACGTGCCCGATGGCGAGCCAGATCCCCGCGAAGATCAGCCAGATGATGTTCCCGAGCAGCGACCCGACGCCCGCGTCGCGGCGTTCCACCGTGGTGCGGCCGAAGGGCCACAGCACGTAGTTGGCGATCCTCAGGGACGCGATCCCCCAGGGGATGGTGATGATGAAGATGAACATCAGCAGGCCCAGCAGGGCGTAGCCGATGGCCATCCACAGGCCCCAGATGATCAGCCACACGACGTTCAGGACGATGTTGACCGCCTTCATTGCCCAAGCCTCCCATGCGTCCGGGGGCCCCGCCCGTCAGGAGGACGGGAGCCGCCGCTCCGTCAGCCGTCCCCCACAGGGCCCGTACCCGCGGGCGGGCCGGGCCGCACGTGGGCGTCAGCGGCGGTGGCCGGCCATCTCCTCGAGGCGGGCGATGCGCTCGCCCATCGGAGGGTGGGTCGAGAAGAGCTTGGACACGTCGCCGGGGCGGAACGGGTTGGCGATCATGAGGTGGCTGGTGGTCTCCAGCCGGGGTTCGGGCGGCAGCGGGGCGCGCCTGGTGCCCGTCTCCAGCTTGCGCAACGCCGAGGCGAGGGCGAGCGGGTCGCCGGTGAGGCGGGCGCCGGAGGCGTCGGCCTCGTACTCGCGGGAGCGGCTGACGGCGAGCTGGATGAGGGAGGCGGCGACCGGACCGAGGATCATCATCAGGAGCAGGCCGAACAGGCCCGGGCCCTCGTCGTCGTCGGAGCGTCCGATGGGGATCAGCCAGGCGAAGTTGACGAGGAACATCACCACGGAGGCCAGGGCACCGGCGACGGACGAGATGAGGATGTCGCGGTTGTAGACGTGGCTCAGCTCGTGGCCGATGACGCCGCGCAGCTCGCGCTCGTCGAGGAGGCGCAGGATGCCCTCGGTGCAGCACACGGCGGCGTTGCGCGGGTTGCGGCCGGTGGCGAAGGCGTTGGGGGCCTCGGTCGGGGAGATGTAGAGCCGCGGCATGGGCTGCCGGGCGGAGGTGGAGAGTTCGCGCACCATGCGGTACAGCGCCGGCGCCTCGAACTCGCTGACGGGGCGGGCGCGCATGGAGCGCAGTGCGATCTTGTCGCTGTTCCAGTAGGCGTAGGCGTTGGTCCCGAGGGCTACGACGAGTGCGACGATCAGTCCCGTACGGCCGAAGAAACTGCCGATGACCAGGATGAGAGCCGACATTCCGCCCAGGAGCGCGGCGGTCTTCAGGCCGTTGTGCCGGCGGTGCACGGTACACCCTCCAAGGTGTGCATCAGGAGGACCTTCTCTCCTCGTCCAAGGAGAACCTCCCGTAGGGGCCAACGCCACCGGAGGGGCGTTAGTTCCCTTGTGCACCTTCTTCCGGGTGCTCAGAGCAGGGTGTCGGAGGCGAAGCGGAGGATGAGCTGGGGTGCGCCGGACAGGACGATCCCGACGACGGCGGTGAGCGCGATGGCCGCGCTGAGCGGGCGCGGCGTGCCGGCCGGGCGGGCGGTGGCGGCCGGTTCCGTCCCGGGCTTCGCGAAGAGCAGGACCGTCCACCGAAGGTAGTAGACGAGTGCGATGACGACGTTGACGGCCATGACGGCGGCCAGCCAGCCGAGGTCCGCGTCGACGGCCGAGGAGAAGACGGCGACCTTGGCGAACAGGCCGATGACGCCGGGCGGCAGGCCGGCCAGGCAGAGCAGGAAGAAGGCCATGGCCATTGCGGCGAGCGGGTGGCCGCTGTGGAGGCCGCGGTAGTCGGTGAGCCGGTTCTGCGGCGCGGTGCGGCCGACGAGCGCGGCCACGCCGAAGGCGCCGAGGTTCACCGCGCCGTACATCAGCGCGTACGCGAGGGTGGTGCCGACCTGGCGGTCGGGGTCGGTGTACGCCGCGGCGGCGATCGGGACCAGCAGGTAGCCCGCCTGGCCGATGGACGACCAGGCCAGCAGGCGGACCGCGCTGCGCGGGCGGTCGGGGCGCTGCACCAGGGCGGCGACGTTGCCGACGGTCATGGTGAGGGCGGCCAGGACGGCGACGGCGGGGCCCCAGACGTGCGCGTACGGCCGGAAGGCGACGACGGTGATGAGGATGAGGCCGGCGAACCCGGCGGCCTTGCCGACGACCGACAGGTAGCCGGCGACCGGGAGCGGGGCGCCGGTGTAGGTGTCGGGCACCCAGAAGTGGAAGGGTGCGACGGCGAGCTTGAAGGCGAAGCCGACGACGGTGAGGGCGGCGCCGGCCGCGGCGAGGGTGTCCAGGCGGGGGTCGACGCCCTGCAGTCCCTTGGCCATGGCCTCCAGGTGGAGCGTGCCGGTGGCGGCGTAGACGAAGCTGACGCCCAGCAGGGTGACGGCGGTCGCGGCGACCGAGGACAGGAAGAACTTCAGGGCCGCCTCGCTCGACAGCCGGTCGCCGCGGCGCAGGCCGACCAGGGCGAACGACGGGAGTGTGGTCACCTCCAGGGCGATCACGAGGGTCGCCAGGTCGCGGGAGGCGGGCAGCAGCGCGGCGCCGGAGGCCGAGGAGAGCAGCAGGAACCAGAACTCGCCGGCCGGCAGCTCGTCGAGGGTGTGCACCGACAGCAGGGCGGCGACGAGCGCTCCGGCCAGGACCAGCAGCTGCACGACGAGCGTGAAGTGGTCGGCGACGTAGGAGCAGTCGGCGGGGCTGCCGACGAGGCAGAAGGTGGTGCGGTCGCCGTCGAGCAGCGGCAGCAGGCTCAGCCCGGCCAGCACGAGGCCGGCGAGGGTGATCCCCACCAGCGGCTGCTTGCGGCCGTCGGGCAGGAAGAGGTCGGCGACCAGCACGATGAGCGCGGCCGCCGCCACGATGCCGGGCGGGGCGATCGCGGCCCAGTCGACCGACTGGACGACGGAGGTGGCGAGGGTGCTCATCAGCTGCCTCCGAGCAGGGTGCGCACGGCCGGGTCGGTGAGGCCGAGCAGGGCGGCGGGCCAGAGGCCCGCGAGGACGGTCAGGACGACCAGCGGGGTCCAGGCCGCGAACTCGTAGCCCCGGACGTCGGCGAGGGCCGGCGCGGCGTGGACGGTGTCGCGTTCGCCCATGCAGACGCGGCGCACGACGAGGAGGAGGTACGCGGCGGTGAGCAGGGTGCCGAAGGCCGCGACCGCGGTGAAGACGAGGTAGGCGCCGCGGTCCAGGCCCGGGGCGGGCTTGAAGGAGCCGAACATCGCCAGCATCTCGCCCCAGAAGCCGGCCAGGCCCGGCAGGCCGAGGGAGGCGACGGCCGCGAAGGCCAGCAGGCCGCCCATGCGGGGGGCCTTGCCGTACAGCGCGGCGCCGGTCTGCCCGGCGAGGCCGTCGAGGTCGGTGGTGCCGTAGCGGTCCTTGAGGGCGCCGACCAGGAAGAAGAGCAGGCCGGTGATGAGTCCGTGGGCGATGTTGGCGAAGAGCGCGCCGTTGACGCCGGTGGTGGTCAGGCTGGCGATGCCGAGCAGCACGAAGCCCATGTGGCCGACGGAGCTGTACGCGATGAGGCGCTTGAGGTCGCCGCCGGCGCCGCGGCGGGCCAGGGCCAGGCAGGCCAGCGACCCGTAGACGATGCCGACGACCCCGAAGGCGGCCAGGTAGGGCGCGAAGGTCTGCATGCCCTCGGGGGCGATCGGCAGCAGGATCCGCACGAAGCCGTACGTGCCCATCTTGAGCAGGACGCCGGCCAGGAGCACCGAGCCGACCGTGGGGGCGGCGGTGTGGGCGTCGGGGAGCCAGCTGTGCAGCGGCCACATCGGGGTCTTGACGGCGAGACCGAGGCCGATGGCGAGGACGGCGACCAGTTGCGTGGAGTGACTGAGAGCTGCTCCGGGGCCACTGTCAGTGGCGAGTGCCACCATGTCGAATGTGCCCGCCTTCAGCCCGATGAGGAGCAGGCCGAGCAGCATGATCACGGAGCCGAGCAGTGTGTAGAGGATGAAACGGAGGGCGGACTTCTCCCGGTTCTCGCCGCCCCAGCGGGCGATGAGGAAGTACATCGGGATGAGGACCGTCTCGAAGGCCAGGAAGAAGAGCAGCAGGTCGAGCACGGCGAAGGTGGCGAGCGTGCCCGTCTCCAGGAGGAGCAGGAGCGCCACGAAGGCCTTCGGGGAAGGGCCCGCGGGCATCTTGAAGTAGCTGTAGAGCGCGCAGAGGAAGGTCAGCAGCGCGCTCAGGACGAAGAGGGGGAGGCTGATGCCGTCGATGCCGAGGTGGATGCGGATGCCGAGGGCCGGGATCCAGCCGATGTCGGTGCTCGCCTGCATCGTCGCGGGGTGGTCGTGGTCGAAGCCCACGGCGAGGACGATGCTCAGGGCGAGGACGAGACCGGTGACGGTGACGCCGTGGCGCAGCACGGCCTGGTCGGGGTCCTTCCCCCGCAGACCGGGCGGGGGCGGCAGCAGGGCCGCCGCGGCGCCGAGCAGCGGCAGGACGACGGCGGCCGCGAGGACGTACTGGAGGACGGTGTCGTTCACGGCTCACGCTCCGACGGCGACGAGGACGGCGAGGATCACGGAGCCGGCCAGCAGCACGCTGATATAGGTCTGCACGTTGCCCGTCTGGGTGCGGCGCACGAGCGCGCCGAGCAGCCGGGGCAGTCCGCCCGCGCCGCGGACGTACGTCTCGACGACCTCGCGGTCGAGGAAGCGGACGAGGCCGGAGGCGGCGAGCACGGGGCGGACGAAGAGCGCCGCGTACAGGGCGTCGAGGCGGAAGCCGTGCGAGGCGGGCTCGAAGAGCGGGCCGAGCAGCAGGCGTCCGGGGTCGCCTGGGTCCCGGGCGGCGGCGACGTCACCGTAGACCTGTTCGTGGGTCTGCAAGGCTGCGGCCTCGGTGAGCGCCGGCTCCTCGTCGGCCGCCGCGGGGACCACAGCCCCCATGGGCGCAGCGCGGCGGGTCGCGGTGGCCTGCCAGGCGCCGTAGGTCGCCAGGATGCCGACGACGGCGAGGCCGACACCGAGGATCGAGGTGACCAGGGTCGGGGCGAGCTCGTTGCCGTCGAGCCAGGCGGGGAGGTCGAAGAACTTCGGCACGAGGGAGACGGCACCGAAGGCGACCGTGGGGATCGCCAGCACCCACAGCACGGCGGTCATGACGGCCGGTTCCTTGCCGTGCGCCTGGGGTGCCGCGGCGCCCTGGCCGCGGAAGGCGAGGAGGAACAGGCGCGTGGCGTAGCCCGCGGTGAGCACGGCGGTGACCAGCGCGGCGACCAGGACGAGCCAGCCGACGGCCGAGGGGACGCCCTCGGCGTGGCCGGAGGCGGCGTGCTCGGCCGCCCGCAGCACCGACTCCTTGGAGAAGAACCCGGAGAAGGGCGGGATCGCGGCCAGGGCGGCCAGCGCGATGCCCATGGTCCACATGGCGTCGGGGACGCGCTTGCCGAGGTCGCCCATGCGGGACATCGCGGCCAGCGAGTTGGTGCCGGCGGCGTGGATGACGACGCCGGCGGCGAGGAAGAGGAGGGCCTTGAAGGCACCGTGCGAGACCAGGTGGAACACGGCGGCGCTGCGGTCGCCGACGGCGAGGGCGGCGGCCATGTAGCCGAGCTGACCGATCGTCGAATAGGCGAGCACGCGTTTGATGTCGTCCTGGGCGAGCGCGGCCAGACCGGAGCCGATCATGGTGACGGCGGCCAGCACGCCGAGCACCGCGAGGGTGACGGTGGAGGCCTCGAAGACCGGCAGCAGCCGGGCGACGAGGTAGATGCCGGCCGCGACCATCGTGGCGGCGTGGATCAGCGCGGACACCGGGGTGGGGCCGGCCATCGCGTCGGGCAGCCAGGTGTGCAGCGGGAACTGCGCCGACTTGCCGGCGACACCGGCGAGCAGCAGCAGGCCGACGACGGTCGGGTGCGCGATCCCGCCGTGGGTGGCCGCGGTGAGGATGCCGTTGATCCGGAACGTCCCGGCGTCGGCGGCGAGCGCGAAGACGCCGATCAGGAAGGGGACGTCGCCGAGCTTGGTGACCAGGAAGGCCTTGAGCGAGGCGGCCCGGGCGACCTCGGTCTCCCAGTAGTGGCCGACCAGGAAGTACGAGCAGATGCCCATGACCTCCCAGCCGACCAGCAGCACCATCAGGTCGCCGGTGTAGACGACCAGGAACATGGCGGCGGTGAAGAGGGAGACCAGGGCCGAGTAGGAGGCGTAGCGCGGGTCGTGGCGCAGGTAGGCCGTGGAGTACAGCTGCACGCAGGTGGCGACCAGGCCGACGAGGACGGCGATGAGGACCGCGAAGCCGTCGAGGTGCAGGGCGAGGTCGACGGGCACCGAGCCGGTCGGCGTGAGCCGGGTCGCGGCGTCGGTGGCCGGGCCGCTGCCCTGACGTACGGCGACGACGACGGCCAGCACGAAGGCGGTCGCGGTGGGCAGCACGGCCAGCGGCCGGACGAAGCCGGGGGCGGTGCGGCCGAGCAGAAGCCCGCCGACGGCGCCGAGGAAGGGGAGGAGGGGGACGAGGACGGCGAGGGTCGTCAGGGTCACGCTGCGGCCTCGGCCTTCTCTTCGGGTGCGGAGGGCCCGTCCCCTTCGCCCTGCGGGTCGTGCGGGTCGTGCTCGGCGAGGTCGGTGAGGCGGTCGACGTCCGAGCTGCCCCGGTTGCGGTACACCAGCAGGACGATGGCGAGGCCGATGCCGATCTCGGCGGCGGCGATGACGATGACGAACAGCGTCAGCGCCTGCCCGGCGTGGAGGGTGTCGCGGAGCCAGACGTCGAAGGCGACCAGGTTGAGGTTGACCGCGTTCAGCATCAGCTCGACCGACATCAGGACGAGGATCGCGTTGCGCCGGGCGAGGACGCCGTACAGGCCGACGGAGAACAGGAGGACGGCGAGGACGGCGGGATAGGCGAGATGCATCAGCGCTCCCCCGGCTGCAGACGGGACTGCTTGCGGGACAGGACGATCGCACCGACGAGCGCGGCGAGCAGGAGCACGGACAGCGCCTCGAACGGCAGCACCCAGTGCCGGAAGAGGATCTGGCCGGTGACCTTGGTGGAGCCCTGCGCGGCGCCGTCCACGTCGATCCAGGTGGCCCGGAAGGCGTCCACCACGACCCACACCAGCGTGCCCGCGGCGGCGACGGCCACGGCCAGCGCCGCGATCCGGTTGCCCGAATCGGCGTCCGGGGAGCGGCCGATGGGCGCCTTGGTGAGCATCAGCCCGAACAGGACGAGCACCACGACCGACCCGACGTAGATCAGCACCTGCACCCAGGCGATGAACTCGGCGGTGAGCAGCAGGTATTCGACGGCGACGCCGCCGAGTGCGACGACCAGCCACAGCGCGGCGTGCACCAGCTGCTTGGTGGTGACGCTGACGACGGCGGCGGCGAGGGTCGCGACGCCGACGAGGACGAAGACGATCTCGACCCCGGTCGGGGACAGGAAACCGGGGTGGGCTGCGGAGAGGTTCACGCGTCTCCCCCCGGCTGCTCGGCCTCGGGCTCGGGCTCAGCCTCGGCGGCGGCCGCGGCGGCCTTCTCCGCGGCCTTGCGGGCGGCACCGAGCTCCTTGGGCTCCTCGGCGGCCGGGTCGAGCGGCGGCGGGGCCGGCACCGTCCACATCCACTCGCGCAGCTTGTCGCGCTCGTGGGTGAGGTCGAGGATGTCGGTCTCCGCGTACTCGAACTCCGGCGACCAGAACAGGGCGTCGAAGGGGCACACCTCGATGCAGATGCCGCAGTACATGCAGAGCGAGAAGTCGATGGCGAAGCGGTCCAGCACGTTGCGGCTGCGCTCGCGACCGCCGGGGGTCACGGCGGGCACCGTCTCCTTGTGGGAGTCGATGTAGATGCACCAGTCGGGGCACTCACGGGCGCACAGCATGCAGACCGTGCAGTTCTCCTCGAACAGCGCGATCACGCCGCGGCTGCGGGGCGGCAGTTCGGGCTGCACCTCGGGGTATTGCGCGGTGTGCGAGCGCCGGGTCATCGTGCGCAGGGTGACGGCGAGGCCCTTGGCCAGGCCGGAACCGGGGATGCCCATCAGGAGATCACCACCTTCACCACGCCGGTGAGCGCGATCTGGGCCAGGGCGAGCGGGATGAGGACGGTCCAGGCGAACCTCTGCAGCTGGTCCTCGCGCAGGCGGGGGTACGTGACCCGGAGCCAGATGACGACGAAGGCCAGGGCCGCGGTCTTGAGCAGCGTCCACAGCCAGCCGAGGCTGCCGGACCAGGGGCCGTGCCAGCCGCCGAGGAAGAGGACGGTGGTCAGGCCGCACAGCACGACGATGCCGGCGTACTCGGCGAGCAGGAACAGGGCGAAGCGCATGCCCGTGTACTCGGTGTAGGCACCGAAGATGATCTCCGAGTCCGCGACGGGCATGTCGAAGGGCGGGCGCTGGAGTTCGGCGAGGCCGGCGGTGAAGAACACGAAGGCGCCGATCAGCTGCCACGGCGTCCACCACCAGGCGTACGCGTCGACGATGCCGGGCAGCGAGAGCGTCCCGGCCGCCATGGCGACGGACGCGGCGGCGAGCAGCATCGGGAGCTCGTACGACATCAGCTGCGCGGCGGTGCGCAGACCGCCGAGGAGGGAGAACTTGTTGGCGGAGGCCCAGCCGGCCATGAGGGAGCCGAGCACACCGACGCCCATGACGGCGAGCACGAAGAACAGGCCCGCGTCGATGTCCTGGCCGACGAGTCCGTCGGGGCCGACCGGGATCGCGATGAGGACCAGGAGGTAGGGCAGCAGCGCGACGGCGGGCGCGAGTTGGAAGATCTTCCGGTCCGCGTCGGCCGGGACCACGTCCTCCTTCTGCGCGAACTTCACGCCGTCGGCGACGAGCTGGGCCCAGCCGTGGAAGCCGCCGGCGTACATGGGTCCGAGGCGGCCCTGCATGTGGGCCATGACCTTGTGCTCGGTCTGGCCGACGACGAGGGGCAGGACGAGGAAGGCGACGAGCACGGCGAGCAGCCGGAGGATCACTTCGAGGGCATCGCTCACGGTGTGCTGCCTCCTTCTGCGTCGTCGTTGCCGGGGGTGTCCGGGGTGGTGCCGGGGGTGCCGGGGGTGTCGCCGTCCGCGGTGGGCCGCGCGGGTTCGCCGTCCCGGCCCTCGTCCGGTGCGGTCGCGGGTTTCGCCGCGTCGGGCCGCGCGGGCCCTTCGGGGCGCGCCGGGGCGGCCGGCGCGGGCTTGGCGTCGGGCTGCGCTTCCGCTGCCGGGGCGGCGGCCGGTTCGGGGTCGCGCGGGACGTCCCAGGGAGCGTCCGGGGTGCGCTTGCGGGGCGTCGCGGGCTCCTCCGGAGCCGCGGGGGTCCCGGGAGCCGCCGGGGTCTCGGCGGTCCCGGCCTGGCTGACGGAGCCGTCGCCCGCCGAGCGGGTGCGGCGCGGGGTGGCGGCGGGGGCCTCGGCGGCGGCCTGGCTCGCCGAGCCCTCGGTGACGCTGCGGGTGCGCCGGGCGGGACGCTCCGCGGCGCCCGCCGCACCGGCGGCTCCGGCGGCTCCGGCCGCGCGCGGGGTGCGGGCGGGCCTCGCCGGGGCGGGCGGCAACTGCCCCTTCAGCGGGCCCCACTCGTTGGGGTCGGGCACGCCCGGCGGCAGCATCTGGCGGCGCTTGGGGCCGCCGTGCTCGGACTCCCCCGGCTCCTTGGCGCCCGGCCACGCCTTCGCCACACGCGCCGCCAGCACGAAGTCCTTGCGCAGCGGGTGCCCCTCGAAACCCTCGGGCAGCAGCAGCGGCACCAGGTGCGGGTGGCCGGTGAAGTCGACGCCGAACATCTCGTGCGTCTCGCGCTCGTGCCAGGCGGCGCCCGCGTAGACGCCGACGGCGGTCGGCAGGGCCGGGGCCTCGTGCGGGACGGTCGTACGGATCATCAGGCGTCGCACGGAGCCGACCGCGGGGGCCACCACGTGGGCGCAGACCCGGAACCCGGTGCCGCCCTCGTCGACGGCGCTGAGCCAGTCGAAGAAGGTGCAGCCGAGGGTGTCCCGGGCGGCCCGCAGGGCGTCGGTCCAGGAGGCGGCGGGGACGTCGACGGTCAGCAGGCCGTACGCCTCCTCCGCCGTGGCCTCGGCGCCGAAGACCTCGGCGACGGCGTCCGGCTCGGGGAGCCGGTCGAAGGGCGTGGTCACTTCGCGGCCTCCCCGGGCGGCGGCGGGGCCTGGACGAGGCCGCTGCGCAGCGCGGCGGTGGACGCGGGCGGGGTGCCCCCGTCGCCGTAGCGCTCGCCGAGCGACTCGCGGGCGATCTTCTCCTGGAGCTTGAGGATGCCCTGCAGCAGCGCCTCGGGCCGCGGCGGGCAGCCGGGCACGTAGACGTCGACGGGGATGATCTGGTCGACGCCCTTGGTCACGGAGTACGAGTCCCAGTAGGGGCCGCCGCAGTTGGAGCAGGCGCCGAAGGAGATGACGTACTTCGGCTCGGGCATCTGCTCGTACAGGCGCTTCACCGCCGGGGCCATCTTGTCGGTGACGGTGCCCGAGACGATCATGAGGTCGGCCTGGCGCGGGCCGGGCGCGAAGGGGATCACGCCGAGCCGGATGAAGTCGTGCCGGGCCATGGACGCGGCGATGAACTCGATGGCGCAGCAGGCCAGCCCGAAGTTGAAGACCCACAGGCTGTAGCGGCGGCCCCAGTTCAGGACCACCTTCATCGGCTCGGGTGCCAGCCGCGCGAGCGTACCGAGGCGGCGCGGCTCCGGCAGGTACTCGGGAGTGCTCACATCGGTCACATCGGTCACGTCCATTCCAGGACGCCCTTCTTCCAGGCGTAGAGCAGACCGACGGCGAGGAAGCCGAGGAAGACGAACATCTCGACCAGCGTGGTGCCGCCGTACCCCTCGGCGGCGAACACCGTCGCCCAGGGGAAGAGGAAGATCGCGTCGACCGCGAAGACGACGTACAGGAAGGAGTAGACGTAGTAGCGGATCTGGGTGTGCGCCCAGCCCTCGCCGACGGGGTCGACGCCGCACTCGTACGTGAGCATCTTCTCCTGCGTCGGCACGACGGGCCGCAGCAGGCGACCGGCCCCGAAGGCCACGGTCACGAAGAGCACCCCGAGCACCGCGACCAGCCCGACGACCGAGTAGCCGTGGAAGTAGTCCACGTCCGTCCGCCCCTCGTTTCTCGTCGTAAGCGCGTTGTCCAGCGATCCCGGTGGATCTTTAGACGATCTGTACGAACGGAGTCTAGGCCCTGCCTCCCGGAGCGGAACCACCCGTCCTGACCGGTGGTACGGATAACCCCACCTTGTCCTGGCAGGCGCACCCCATGGCGGTGGCCGCCCGGTCCCCGGCAGGCTTGGCGTCATGACCATCAACTCCCAGCGCGGGGAAGCCGCCCCGCTGCCCCCGGCGCGCTTCGCCTTCGACGCCGTGACGTGGAAGGAGATCGCGTATCTCCTGGCGAACCTGCCCGTGGACCTCGTGGGCTTCGTCTACGTCGCCGTCGTGCTCTACCTCGGCATCGGGCTGTCGGTGACCGTGGTCGGCCTGCCGCTGCTGGCGCTGGGACTGGCCGGGTGCCGGCTGCTGGGACGGCTGGAGCGGATACGGGCGCGCGGCATGCTCGGGGTGGCCGTGGACGAGCCCCGGTCGCTGCGACCCGGGCGGATGGGGTTCTTCCCCTGGCTGTGGACCTCGCTGAAGGACCCGGTGGGGTGGCGGCACGCGCTGTACTTCTTCATCCGGCTGCCGTGGGGGATCGCGACCTTCACCGTCGCCTTGACCTCGCTCTTCGTGGCGTGGCCCGTGCTGCCGTTCATCGCCCGGGGGCTGGCCAACGCGGACCGCGCGATGGTCCGCGGCCTGCTGTCGCCCTCCGACGAGCTGGAGCGGCGGATCGCCGAACTGGAGTCGGACCGCGGCACGGTGGTGGACACCGCCGCCGCCGACCTGCGCCGCATCGAGCGCGACCTGCACGACGGCGCCCAGGCCCGGCTCGTGGCGCTCGCCATGGACCTGGGCCTTGCCAAGGAGAAGCTGCAGGAGGACCCGGAGGCGGCGGCGAGGATGGTCGGCGACGCCCACGGCGAGGTGAAGCTGGCCCTCCAGGAGCTGCGCGACCTGGCCCGCGGCATCCACCCGGCCGTCCTCACCGACCGCGGCCTGGACGCCGCCCTGTCCTCGGTGGCCGCCCGGTGCACGGTGCCGGTGCAGGTCCAGGTGGACCTGGCGGGCCGGCCGGCCGCGGCGATCGAGGGCATCGCGTACTTCACCGTCTCCGAGCTGCTGCAGAACATCAGCAAGCACAGCGGGGCGCGCCGGGCCGTCGTCGAGCTGTGGCGCTCGGACGGCCGGCTGATGATCCAGGTCCGTGACGACGGGCGGGGCGGGGCGAGCGCGTCGGACGGCAGCGGGCTGGGCGGGCTGGCCGAACGGCTGGACGCGGTGGACGGCCTGCTGGTGATCGACTCCCCGGCCGGCGGCCCGACGACGGTGACGGCCGAGCTGCCCTGGCGCGACCGCGGCTGAGCCGCGTACGGGAAGGCCGGTGCCCTCCAGCGAGGGCACCGGCCTTCTGTGCTCGCGTCAGGCGGCGAGTTCCGCCTCCTGCGCCGGGGTGGCGGAGGGCTCGGGCCTGCTGTCGCGCATGACCAGGGCGGCCAGCAGGGCGGCGGCGAGGACGCCGATGGCGCTGATGGTGAAGGTGGCCGACATCGAGGCGGTGAACGCCTCCCGGGCCGCGCGGACCATCCCGCTGTCGCCCTGGGCGACGGCCAGCGCGCCGGCGATGGAGTGCCTCGCCTCCTCGGGGGTGCCTGCGGGCATCTCGCGGGCGAAGCCGCTCGCCAGCAGCGAGCCGAGGATCGCGATGCCGAGCGCGGTACCGGCCTGCTGGATGGTGTCGTTCAGGGCGGAACCGACACCCGCCTTCTCCGTGGGGATGGTGGCCATGAGGGCGCCGACGGCGGCCGGCATCGCCAGGCCCGCGCCGAGGCCGAGCAGGCCCAGGGCGGCCGCCGGGACGGCGAAGCCGGTGCCGGCCGAGACGGTGGTCAGCAGCGCGAAGGAGGAGGCCATGACGAGCATGCCGCCGAGGATCAGCAGGCGGTTGCCGATCCGCGCGGCGAACGTGGTGCCCAGGACGTTGCCGGCCAGCGCGGCGACGGCCAGCGGCACGAAGGCCACACCCGCCTTGACCGGCGAGTAGCCCAGCACGAACTGCAGGTACTGGGTGAGCACCAGCAGCAGGCCGCCGTTGCCGATCTGGACCAGGGTCAGCGAGAGCGAGCCGCCGCTGAAGTTGCGGTGCCGGAACAGGACCAGCGGGACCATCGGTGCGGAGGTGACGTTCTCCCAGACCACGAAGGCACCCAGGGCGACGACGGCGACGGCCAGGGTGATCCCCGAGCGGCCGCCGAAGGCGCCGTGCTGCGGGAGCTCGATGATCCACCAGACCAGGGCGGTCATGCCGGCCGCGGACAGCACCGCGCCGAGCGGGTCGGGCTTGCTCCACGGGCCCTTGGACTCCGGCATGAGGGTGAGGCCGGCGGCGACGGCAAGCGCGACGACCGGGACGTTGATCAGGAAGATCGCGTGCCAGGAGAAGTGGTCGATCAGCACGCCGCCGAGAACCGGGCTGCCGACCAGGCCGAGCATCGACACCGAGCTCCACGCCGCCATGGCCCTGCCGCGCTCCGCCTCGTCGAAGACGGTGATGAGGATCGACAGCGTCGAGGGCATGATCAGCGCGCCGCCGACGCCCATCGCGACCCGTACGGCGATGACCTCACCCGGGCTGGTGCAGAAAGTGGCCGCCAGGGAGGCCGCCCCGAAGAGCAGCAGGCCGGCGAGCATCACCTTCCGGCGCCCGAACCGGTCCCCGAGGCTTCCCGAGGCCAGCAGCAGACCGGCGAAGACCAGGATGTAGGAGTCGAGGATCCACTGCGTGTCCTGGGCGCTCGCACCGATGTCCGCGGTCATCGCGGGCACCGCCACGGTCAGCGCCATGCTGTCGACCACCAGGACCAGCGAGCTGAGGCACAGCACGATCAGGATCCACCAGCGGCGGGGGTTGCGGGTCTCCATGGGGCGTCCTTTCGGGCATCGGCTCGTGCGTACACCGTTCCTTTAATGCGAACACTGTACGCACAGCGGAACGGTGTGCGCAACACTCGCTCCTGTACGCTGAATGCGAACGCCGTACGCAGCAGTCCGCCCGCACGCCGGTACCCGAAGGAGCGCCATGGCCGCCAGGACGAAGCCGAGCCCGATCCCGTCCGTGTGGGCCCGGCAGCAGCGCGAGGCCGACCAGCCCGCGCTCAGCCGCGGCGCGATCGTCCGCGAGGCGATCGCCATGCTGGACGCCGAGGGCGTCGAGGCCCTCAGCATGCGCAAGCTGGGGGCCCGGCTGAACGCCGGCGCGACCTCCCTCTACCGGCACGTCGCGACCAAGGACGAGCTGATGGAGCTGGCCGTCGACGAGGTCGCCGCCGAGATCGCCGTCCCCGCCCCCGGCGGCGCGGACTGGCGCGCCGCGGTCACCGAGGCCGCCGGGTCCTTCCGCGCGACGGCGCTGCGCCACCCGTGGCTGTCCTCTGTCCTGGGCCAGGCGGGCCTCGCCTACCTCGGCCCCAACCTCATGTCGTACTCCGAGCGGCTGGCCGCCCTGTTCGCCGCCGCCGGCTTCCCCGAGCCGAGCCGGGCGATCGACACCCTCCTGAGCTACGTGATCGGCATGAGCACCACGGAGGCCGCCTGGCTCACCACGGTCGCCCGCTCCGGTGAGACCGAGGCCGGCTTCATCGCCCGTCTCATGCCCGCCGCCCAAGCCGCCGCGGCCCCCCACGACCACCTGTCCGGCTCCTACGCCGACCCCACGGCCGCCCTCGAGGACCCGGTCGCGCTGCGCGAGGCCAAGTTCGCCTACGGCCTGGACGTCGTCCTCGACGGGCTGGCTCTGCGGCTCCCCCGCTGACACCGCCCCGGTCCCGGCCGCCGCACCGCGGGGGTGGGGTTTTCCCCAGGTCCAAGACGCCGATCCGCACCATGGGCGCGAGGGCCCCGCAGGACGAGGCTGGAGGCATCACCAGCGGACGCAGAGGTACGACGAAGAGGACGGACGTGACCATGGCATACGGTTTCCCGGAGCCGCGCGAGCACCGGCTGCCCGCGGCGCTGCGCGCGCCGATCGAGGCCCGCACCTGGCGCGAGTTCCTGTATCTCCTGCTGAACCTGCCGATGGGCGTCATCGGCTTCGTCTTCACGGTGACGATGCTGTCGCTGGGCGCGGGCCTGCTGGTCACCTTCCTCGGACTGCCCGTCCTCGCCGTGATGCTGGCCGGGTGCCGGGGGCTCGGCGTCGTGGAGCGCGAGCGGGCGCGCCAGTGCCTGCGCATCGACGTGGCCGCGCCGGAACCGCTGCGCCGGCGGCCGGGCCAGGGCTTCATGTCGTGGCTCGGCGGCCAGCTGACCAGCGGCGCCTCCTGGCGGCACATCCTGTACTTCTTCGTGCACTTCCCGTGGGGCGTGTTCACCTTCTCGGTGGCCATCTCCTTCTTCACCTACGGCTGGGGGCTCCTCACGTACCCGCTGTGGCAGTGGGTGTTCCCGGCCTACACCGACCAGCCCGGGCTCCAGCTGTACGGGGACGGCAACGGCAACGGCTGGTGGCTGGACTCGCCGTTCGAGGTGGCCATGACCTCCGTGCTGGGACTGCTGCTGGTCCTGGCCACCCCCTGGCTGATCCGGGGCATGGCGTACGTCGACCGGGGCCTGGTCGCCGGGCTGCTGGGGCCCTCGCGGCTGGCCAGCCGCGTCACGGAACTGGAGTCGGACCGCGGCACGGTGGTGGACACCGCCGCCGCCGACCTGCGCCGCATCGAGCGCGACCTGCACGACGGCGCCCAGGCCCGGCTCGTGGCGCTCGCCATGGACCTCGGCCTGGCCAAGGAGAAGCTGCAGGAGGACCCGAAGGCGGCGGCCACCATGGTCGAGGAGGCGCACGGCGAGGTGAAGCTCGCGCTGCAGGAGCTGCGCGACCTGGCCCGCGGCATCCACCCGGCCGTCCTCACCGACCGCGGCCTGGACGCCGCCCTGTCCTCCCTCGCGGCGCGCTGCACCGTGCCGGTCCAGGTGAGCGTGGACCTGCCGGGACGGCCGGTGCCGGCGATCGAGGGCATCGCGTACTTCACCGTCTCCGAGCTGCTGCAGAACATCAGCAAGCACAGCGGCGCCTCGCGCGCCACGGTCGACCTGTGGCGCTCCGGGGACCGGCTGATGATCCACGTCGTCGACAACGGGCGCGGCGGCGCCTCCACGGGGCGCGGCTCCGGCCTGGCCGGGCTCGCCGAGCGGCTGGGGGCGGTGGACGGCGTCCTCGCGGTGGACTCCCCCGCCGGCGGCCCGACCACCGTCGCGGCCGAGCTGCCCTGGCGGACCTGACCCCGCGGGGGACCGCCGGGGCAGCTCGGCCGCAGGAGCCGCAAGAGCGGGAAGAACCAGAAGAACCGCAAGGACCAAGTAGGACCGGGAAGACCGGAAGAACCGAGAGGACGCTGACCGCGCCCCCCTCCGTCCCTCCCCCGCACTCCGCCCCGGCGGCAAGGCCGTGTGCCCGCCGCCGGAAGCTGGAATGCTGGGGAGGGACAGCACGTCGACGTCGACACGGGGGAGCCGGTAGCGGTGGAGGACAGGGTGCGGGTGGTCATCGCCGAGGATTCGGTGCTGCTGAGGGAGGGACTGACCCGCCTGCTGACCGACCGCGGGCACGAGGTCGTCGCCGGGGTCGGCGACGCCGAGGCCCTGCTGAAGGTGATCGGCGAGCTCGCCGCCGAGGACGCGGTGCCCGACGTGGTCGTGGCCGACGTGCGGATGCCGCCGACCCACACCGACGAGGGCGTGCGCGCCGCGGTGCGGCTGCGCCGCGACCACCCGCGGCTGGGCGTGCTCGTGCTGTCGCAGTACGTGGAGGAGCGGTACGCCACCGAGCTGCTGGCCGCCAGTTCCCGCGGGGTCGGGTATCTGCTCAAGGACCGGGTAGCCGATGTGCGGGAGTTCGTCGACGCGGTCGTACGGGTGGCCGGCGGCGGTACCGCCCTGGACCCGGAGGTGGTCGCGCAGCTGCTGGGACGCAGCCGCAAGCAGGACGTGCTGGCCGGCCTCACCCCGCGGGAGCGCGAGGTGCTGGGGCTGATGGCGGAGGGACGGACGAACTCCGCGATCGCCAAGCAGCTGGTGGTGAGCGACGGGGCGGTGGAGAAGCACGTCAGCAACATCTTCCTCAAACTGGGGCTGGCCCCCAGCGAGGGCGACCACCGGCGCGTCCTGGCCGTGCTCACGTACCTCAATTCCTGATCGTCTGACGTATCGTCAGAGGATCCCGCGGAGGCGTAGAACCGAAGCGGCGCCGGAAGGCGTCCCATATGGAGGAAGCAGGCAGCACGGGCTCCGGGGGGCGGTGACCGTGACCCATCAGGGCACAAAGGGAGCCCAGCGCGGCGTTCACGATGCGGGAAGACCCGGGAAGGCGACCCTTACCCACGTACGATGGCGCGTGGGACACAAGGTCACGGCCCCGGTCGTGAGCCGCCGCCTCGAAGGAGGTCCGATTCAGTGACCAGCCAGGTCAGCAGCCCGACAACCCCCGATCATCCCGTTCTGGGAGAGCAGCGGAAACCGGCCAAGGAGACCAGGAAGCTCGATCGGGTGGTGATCCGTTTCGCCGGGGACTCCGGCGACGGCATGCAGCTCACGGGAGATCGGTTCACCTCGGAAACGGCGTCGTTCGGCAACGATCTGTCCACCCTGCCGAACTTCCCGGCCGAGATCCGGGCTCCGGCAGGCACCCTGCCGGGCGTGTCGAGTTTCCAGCTGCACTTCGCCGACCACGACATCCTCACCCCGGGTGACGCCCCGAACGTCCTGGTCGCGATGAACCCGGCGGCGCTGAAGGCGAACATCGGGGACCTGCCGCGCGGCGCGGAGGTCATCGTCAACACGGACGAGTTCACCACCCGCGCGATGGCCAAGGTCGGCTACGCGGCCTCGCCGCTGGAGGACGGCTCGCTGTCGGCCTACGCGGTGCACCCGGTGCCCCTGACCACCCTGACGGTCGAGGCTCTCAAGGACTTCCCGCTGACCCGCAAGGAGGCCGAGCGCAGCAAGAACATGTTCGCGCTCGGGCTGCTGTCGTGGATGTACCACCGGCCCACCGAGGGCACCGAGGACTTCCTGCGCAAGAAGTTCGCGAAGAAGCCCGAGCTGGCCGAGGCGAACGTCGCGGCCTTCCGCGCGGGCTGGAACTTCGGCGAGACGACCGAGGACTTCGCGGTCAGCTACGAGGTGGCCCCGGCCGAGGCGGCCTTCCCGGCGGGCACCTACCGCAACATCTCGGGGAACCTGGCGCTGTCGTACGGACTGGTCACCGCGAGCCGGCAGGCGGACCTGCCGCTCTTCCTGGGCTCGTACCCGATCACCCCGGCCTCGGACATCCTGCACGAGCTGAGCAAGCACAAGAACTTCGGCGTGCGCACCTTCCAGGCCGAGGACGAGATCGCCGGCATCGGCGCCGCTCTCGGCGCGGCCTTCGGCGGCTCGCTGGCCGTCACGACCACCTCCGGCCCGGGTGTCGCGCTGAAGTCGGAGACCATCGGCCTCGCGGTCTCGCTGGAGCTGCCGCTGCTGGTCGTCGACATCCAGCGTGGCGGGCCCTCGACGGGCCTGCCGACCAAGACCGAGCAGGCCGATCTGCTGCAGGCGATGTACGGGCGCAACGGCGAGGCGCCGGTCCCGATCGTGGCGCCGAGCACCCCCGGCGACTGCTTCGGCGCGGCGCTGGAGGCGGCCCGCATCGCGCTGACCTACCGCACCCCGGTCCTCCTGCTCTCCGACGGCTACCTGGCCAACGGCTCCGAGCCGTGGCGGGTCCCCGAGCTGGACGAGCTGCCCGACCTGCGGGTGCAGTTCGCGACGACGCCCAACCACGTCGCGGAGGACGGCACCGAGGAGTTCTGGCCGTACCTGCGCGACCCCGAGACCCTGGCGCGCCCGTGGGCGGTGCCGGGCACCCCCGGTCTGGAGCACCGGATCGGCGGCATCGAGAAGCAGGACGGCACGGGGCACATCTCGTACGACCCGGCCAACCACGACCTGATGGTGCGCACCCGGCAGGCCAAGATCGACGGCATCGAGGTGCCCGACGTCGTCGTCGACGACCCGGACGGCCGGGCACGGACGCTGGTGATCGGCTGGGGCTCGACGTACGGGCCGATCACGGCGGCCGTACGGCGCATCAGGGGCGCAGGGGGCGCGGTCGCGCAGGCCCATCTGCGCCATCTGAACCCCTTCCCGAGGAATCTCGGGGAGGTCCTCGGGCGTTACCAGAAGGTAGTGGTCCCGGAGATGAACCTCGGCCAGCTCGCCCACCTGCTGAGGGCGAAGTACCTGGTCGACGCCCGCTCGTACACCCAGGTCACCGGCCTGCCCTTCAAGGCCGAGCAACTCGCTGCCGCCATCCAGGAGGAGAGCGCAGATGTCTGAGGCGCCTGCCGTCGAACACCGCACGCCGGGGCTGCCGGCGCTGTCCCTGGTCCCCAAGGCCGAAGCCAAGCAGTCCATGAAGGACTTCAAGTCGGACCAGGAAGTGCGCTGGTGCCCCGGCTGCGGTGACTACGCGATCCTCGCCGCGGTGCAGGGCTTCATGCCCGAACTGGGCCTGGCCCGGGAGAACATCGTCTTCGTCTCCGGGATCGGCTGCTCCTCCCGCTTCCCGTACTACATGAACACCTACGGGATGCACTCCATCCACGGCCGTGCCCCGGCCATCGCGACCGGGCTCGCCGCCTCGCGGCGCGACCTGTCGGTGTGGGTGGTCACGGGTGACGGCGACGCGCTGTCCATCGGCGGGAACCACCTGATCCACGCGCTGCGGCGCAACGTGAACCTCAAGATCCTGCTCTTCAACAACCGGATCTACGGCCTGACGAAGGGGCAGTACAGCCCGACCTCCGAACTCGGCAAGATCACCAAGTCGACGCCGATGGGCTCGCTGGACGCGCCCTTCAACCCGGTCTCGCTGGCGCTGGGCGCGGAGGCCTCCTTCGTGGCGCGCACCGTCGACTCCGACCGCAAGCACCTGACGGGCGTGCTGCGGGAGGCCGCCGCGCACCCGGGCACGGCCTTCGTGGAGATCTACCAGAACTGCAACATCTTCAACGACAACGCCTTCGAGGTGCTGAAGGACCGGGCCACCGCCGAGAACGCGGTGATCCGGCTGGAGCACGGGGAGCAGATCCGCTTCGGCGCGGACAACGGCAAGGGGGTCGTACGCGACCGGGCCACCGGCGACCTGAAGGTCGTCGACGTCGACGCCTCCAACGAGGACGAGGTCCTGGTGCACGACGCGCACGCCGCGTCGCCCACGACGGCCTTCGCCCTGTCCAGACTCGCCGACCCCGACACGCTGCACCACACACCGATCGGCGTGTTCCGCAGCGTCGAACGGCCGGTCTACGACGTGCTGATGTCCGAGCAGCTGGAGCAGGCCGTCGAGCAGCACGGCAAGGGCGACATCGCCGCCCTGCTGGCCGGCAACGACACGTGGACGGTCGTGGGCTGACCCACCGCGTCCCTCACATCGACCGCAGCGGTCGTACGGGGCCCGGACCTGAGGTCAGGTCCGGGCCTCGTCGTATGCCCGGCGGGCCGCCATCACCTGCTCCGTGCGGCCCTCGGTCCAGCGGGCCAGGGCCCAGACCTGGTCCGCGGCCTCCTTGCCGAGCGGGGTGAGGGAGTACTCCACGCGCGGCGGGATGACGGGGTGCGCCTCGCGATGCACGAAGCCGTCGCGCTCCAGGGTCTGCAGGGTCTGGGCGAGCATCTTCTCGCTGACCCCGCCGACCGTGCGGCGCAGCTCGCTGAAGCGCAGGGTGCCGTCGGTCAGTGCGGCGAGCACCAGCACGCCCCAGCGGCTGGTGACGTGTTCGAGGATCACCCGCGAGGGGCAGTTGCGCGCGTTCACGTCCGGGGGCGCCTGCAGCACCGCGGTGAGCTCGTCCCTTACGTCCATACCACTAGCTTACTTTGAAGTGGGTACTTTCTGGAAGTTAGTACCGGCCCTAGGGTTAGTCCCGTCATCACGCACAAGGACACCAGGGACTGGAGAGAACCCGTCATGAGCATCGTCGTCACCGGAGCCACCGGACAGCTGGGCCGGCTGGTCGTGGAGCGGCTGCTGGCCGACGTCCCGGCCGAGCGGGTCGTGGCCGTCGTACGCGACGCGGACAAGGCCGCGGACCTCGCCGCGCGGGGCGTGGAGCTCCGGGTGGCCGACTACGACGCGCCCGGGACCCTCAAGGGCGCCTTCCGGGCGGGCGACGTGGTGCTGCTGATCTCGGGCAGCGAGGTCGGGCAGCGCGTCGCGCAGCACACCGCCGTGATCGAGGCCGCCAAGGAGGCGGGGGTCGCCCGGCTCGCGTACACCAGCGTCCTCGGCGGGCCGGCCGCCGACTTCCGGCTCGCCGCCGAGCACCAGGCCACCGAGCAGGCCCTGCTGGACTCCGGGCTGACCTACACGCTGCTGCGCAACGGCTGGTACACCGAGAACTACACCGCGCAGATCGCCGTCCAGCTGGAGCACGGGGTCGCGGGCAGCGCGGGCGAGGGCCGCATCGGCTCCGCCACCCGCGAGGACTACGCGGCGGCCGCGGCCGCCGTGCTGACCGGCGAGGGGCACGAGGACGCGGTGTACGAGCTCAGCGGGGACGAGGCCTGGACGCTGGCCGAGTACGCCGCCGAGCTGGCCCGGCAGTCCGGCCGCCCGGTCGCCTACGCCGACCTGCCCGCCGACGCCTTCCTGGCGGTCCTGACCGGCGCCGGGCTGCCCGAGACGGTGGCCGGGATCTACGTCGACGTGGACGTCGCCGGTGTCTCCCGCGGCCTCCTCCAGGGCGGCAGCGGCGACCTCGCCCGGCTGATCGGACGTCCCACCACCCCGCTCGCGGACACGATCGCGGCGGCGCTCAAGGGCTGACCCCGGCCGCCGCCCGGACGGCGGGGCCCCCGCGGCGGATCCCCTCCGGCCGCGGGGGCCCGCCCCGTGTCCGCCCGGTCCCGGTGCGTTCCCGGCCCGCGACGAGGGTGTCATGACCGTCATGCGATACGCAGATGACGGGAGAAGGCCCCGCACGCTACCTTCGAGCGGTCGGCCAGCGCCCCGGGAGGAACGAGTGAACGAGCAGCGTGCCGGTCTGCTGTACGGATTCGCCGCCTACGGGCTCTGGGGGCTCTTCCCCCTCTACTGGCCGCTCCTCGAACCCTCCGGCGCCGGCGAGATCCTCGCCCACCGCATGGTCTGGTCGCTGGTCGTCGTCTCCCTCGTACTGCTGGTGATGCGCCGCTGGGCGTGGGTCTCCGAACTCCTGCGCCAGCCGCGGCGGCTGGCGCTGCTGGCCGTGGCCGCGGCCGTCATATCCGTGAACTGGGGCCTGTACATCTGGGGCGTCAACAGCGGCCACGTCGTCGAGACCTCACTGGGCTACTTCATCAACCCCCTCGTCACCATCGGCCTCGGCGTCCTCGTCCTGCACGAGCGGCTGCGTCCCGCGCAGTGGGCCGCCGTGGGCGTCGGCGCCGCCGCCGTCCTGGTGCTGACCCTGGGCTACGGGCGGCTGCCCTGGATCGCGCTGACCCTGGCCTGCTCCTTCGCCACCTACGGCTTCATCAAGAAGAAGGTCGGCATGGGCGGCCTGGAGTCGCTGGCGGCCGAGACGGCCCTCCAGTTCCTGCCGGCGCTCGGCTACCTGGCCTTCCTCGGCACCCGCGGCGACACCACCTTCGCCTCGCACGGGGCCGGCCACGCCGCCCTGCTCGCCGCGTGCGGCGTCGTCACCGCGGTGCCGCTGATCTGCTTCGGCGCGGCGGCCATCCGCATCCCGCTGAGCATGCTGGGGCTGCTGCAGTACCTCGCGCCGGTCTTCCAGTTCGGGCTCGGACTGCTCTGGTTCCACGAGGAGATGCCGGCCGAGCGCTGGGCCGGCTTCGCCCTCGTCTGGCTCGCCCTGGCCCTGCTGACCTGGGACGCGCTGCGCGCCGCGCGGCGCGGCCGGGTCGCGGTGCGCGACGCCGCGGTGGTGCCCGGCGAGGCGGCGCCGCGCGGGGCCGTCACGGGCTGAGCGGCGGCGTTCACGCACGGGCGCACGGGCACACGGGCACACGGGCACACGGGCACTAGCCTTACGGCGCCTCGTACGCCTCCCTGCGGGAGCGGTGGGCACGGACCTTGTGGCGGTTGCCGCAGTGCTCCATGGAGCACCAGCGACGCCGGCCGGGGCGTGAGGTGTCCACGAAGACCAGTCGGCAGTCGTGGGCGGAGCATTCGCGGACGCGGTCGGCGTGGGGGCCGGAGAAGAGCTCCACCGCGTCCCGGGCGACGGCCGCCAGCACCTGGGTGCCGGTGACCGGGGTACGCCAGGTACGGCCCCCGTCGGGGGCGAGACGCAGGGCGGGGGGACGCCAGGCGGCGGCCTCGTTGAGGACGACGAGGTCCGGGGCGGGGAGGGGTTCCCCGTGCACGCGGGCGACGGCGATGTGCCAGAGCGCGTCGCGCAGGTAGCGGGCCGCGGCGACGTCCTCCGGGGAGACGGCGAGGCCGCCCGGCTCGGGGCGCAGCCGGGACGCCACCGCCCAGCGGACCAGGTCGCCGGGCTCGTGGAGGACCTCGTGGCGCGCGTAGGCGCCGGGGCCGCCCGTGGGCAGCAGCTCCAGGCCGAGCGCGCCCGGATCGAAGCGGTAGGCGACTCCTTCGGATGAATGGAGGACCAGACCGATTGCGGGCTCCGTCATGTAACCAATATAACTGGTTACACACCGGCCGAGGGCCGGAGGAGACGCGAACGAGGGGGCTCGGCATGGCGGTTCACTGGAAGCTCGTGATCGACGCGGCGGATCCGCACCGGCAGGCCGCTTTCTGGGCGGAGGCCCTGGAGTACACGCTCGAGGACCACAGCGTGCTGATCGGGAAGTTGCTGGGGTTCGGCGCCGTGACGGAGGACGTCCTGACGGAGGCGGCCGGCCGCAAGGCCTGGCGGGACCTGGCCGCCGTGCGCCACCCCGACGACCCCCACGACGAGGAGAAGGGCTCGGGCCTCGGGCGGCGCATCCTCTTCCAGCGGGTGCCCGAGACCAAGACGGTGAAGAACCGGCTGCACATCGACCTCCACCCGGGCACCGGACGGCTGGAGGCGGAGGTGGCCCGGCTGGAAGGGCTCGGCGCGACGGTGCTGCGGCGGATAGCGGAGCCCTCCGGCACCTGGGTCACCATGGCCGACCCGGAGGGGAACGAGTTCGACGTCGAGTAGCCCGCCGGCCCTGCGGGCCTGCGGCACTCGCCTTGACGGCGGGGGCGGCGCGGTGACAACATCTCCATGCGTACGCAACTAATGCATACGCAAGGAGATGACGGGGTGTCGGACTCAGAGCGGACCTTCCTGTTCCTGGTGGGAAGCAGCCGCGCCGACGGCAACACGGAGATGTTGGCGCGGCACGCCGCCGAGCAGCTTCCGCCCGCGGTGGACCGGCGCTGGCTGCGGCTGAAGGACCTGCCGCTGCCGCTCTTCGAGGACCTCCGGCACGACGGCGAGGGCCGCTATCCCGCACCGTCGGGGCACGCCGCGACACTCCTGGAGGCCACTTTGGCGGCCACCGACATCGTGGTGGTCTCCCCCCTGTACTGGTACAGCGTCTCGACCAGCACCAAGCTCTACCTGGACCACTGGTCGGGCTGGATGCGGGTGCCGGGGCTGGACTTCCTGGAGCGGATGCGCGGCAAGACCCTGTGGTCGGTGACCGTGCACGGCGGCCAGGACCCGGCGACGGCCGCCCCGCTGGTGGGGACGCTGCGCCACACGGCCGACTACGCCGGGATGCGCTGGGGCGGGGCGCTGCTGGGCTACGGCACCCGGCCGGGTGACGTGCTGAGGGACACGGCGGCCCTGGGCCGGGCCAAGACCTTCTTCAGCTGACCGGCGGGGGTCAGGCCGTGATGTCGCGGGTGGTGAAGCGGGCCCAGGCCGCGGAGCCGAACACGGCGACGTAGAGGGCCTGGAGCTGGAAGTTGCTGCGCATCTCGTCCCAGTAGACGGGGTCGCGGACCAGGTCGGCGAAGCTCAGCCAGTAGTGGGGGAAGAGGTAGGGCTGCACGGCGTGCAGTTGGGGGATCGTGTCGACGATCTGCACGGTGATCAGCAGGCCCACGGTGGTGGCCATGGCGGCGATGCCGCTGTCGGTGAGCGTGGAGATGAACAGGCCCAGCGCGGCGATGCCGGTGAGCGAGGCGGCCACGACCAGGGCTACCAGCAGGGCGCGCAACAGCCCCTCGGAGAAGGGGACCGTCGTGCCCGACAGCAGGGTGACGTCGCCGAGCGGGAAGAGCAAGGCGCCGGTCACCAGTGCCGAGACGGCCACGACGAGGGTGCCGATCAGGCAGAAGGCCAGGACGGAGGCGTATTTGGAGACCAGCAGACGGGTGCGCCCGGCCGGGGCCACCAGCAGATAGCGCAGGGTGCCCGCGTTGGCCTCGCCGGCGACGGCGTCTCCGGCCACGACACCGATCGCCATGGGGAGGAAGAAGGGCAGCGTCGCGGCGAGCGAGGCGAAGACCAGGAAGAGGCCGTTGTTGGTGATCAGCGCGACGAAGGCCGGGCCGTCGCCGCCCCCGCCGCCGGTCGAGCCGCCGTCACCGGTCTCGATCCGCACCGCGATCCCGATGAGCACCGGGACCCCGGCCAGGACGGCGAGCAGGGCCAGGGTGCGCCAGCGGCGCAGCACGGTCACCAGTTCGCTGCGGAACAGCCCGAGCGAGCGGATCGGCCACACCGACCTGGTCAGGGTGTCAGCCTGCGACATCGAAGCCCTCTCCGGTCAGCGCGACGAACGCGTCCTCCAGT
Organism: Streptomyces sp. NPDC059718; assembly: GCF_042733315.1. Lineage (NCBI taxonomy): Bacteria > Bacillati > Actinomycetota > Actinomycetes > Kitasatosporales > Streptomycetaceae > Streptomyces > Streptomyces sp. NPDC059718. The sequence continues at coordinate 107,210 of NZ_JBHWGA010000005.1, read as the reverse complement.
GAAGCCCGTTCGACGCCGAAGCCGCGGACGCGGACCCCGGCGGCGACCAGTGCGGCGTTGAGGTCGGCCAGTTCGGGGAGTGCCGCGGGGTCCTGCGGCAGTTCCCCGGTGACCCGGTCGCCCTCGGCGGCCAGGCCGGTGACCCCCTGCTCCTTCAGGACCCGCACCGCCTCGGCGGGGTCGGGGGTGGTGACCACCAGGCGTCCGGCGGAGGAGAGCGCCTCCACCGGGCCCTGGGTGATCAGCCGGCCGCGGGACATCACGGCGGCGTGGGTGCAGACCTGTTCGATCTCGTCGAGGAGGTGGGAGGAGAGGAACACCGTGGTGCCGTCCGCCGCCAGCTCGCGGACGAGCGAGCGGATCTCCCGCATGCCCTGCGGGTCCAGGCCGTTGGTGGGCTCGTCCAGCACCAGCAGGTCGCGGGGCCGCAGCAGGGCGGCGGCCAGGCCGAGCCGCTGCTTCATGCCGAGGGAGTAGGCACGCGCCTTCTTGCCCGCGGCGGCGGCCAGGCCGACCCTCTCCAGGGCCGCGTCGACCCGGTCCCCGCGGGTGCGGGGACCGGCGGTCGGATCGGCCGCGTCGAAGCGCAGCAGGTTGTCACGGCCGGAGAGGAAGCCGTAGAGGGCGGGGCCCTCGATCAGCGCGCCCACGCGCGGCAGGACGCTGCGCACCGCGCGCGGCATGGGCTCGCCGAGTACCCGCGCCGTGCCGGAGGTCGGGGAAATGAGCCCCATGAGCATGCGGATCGTCGTCGTCTTCCCGGAACCGTTGGGCCCCAGGAAGCCGAAGACGCTGCCCCGGGGGACGGCCAGGTCGAGGCCGTCGACGGCGAGCTGTCCGCCGCGGTACCTCTTGGTGAGTCCGCTCGTGGAGATCGCGTGCTCACCGGTCTCGGCGGACGGCTCCCCCATCGGCGCTCCTTCGCTCCGTGCCGGTGCCTTGCTCCGGGCCCTACTCGGCGGCCGCGTCGGCGGCCTTGATCAGGGCGTCCTGGGTCACGGTGCCCACGTAGACCTTGCCGCTGTCGGTGATCAGGGCGTTCACCAGACGGGTGCCGACCACCGTGCCGGTGCCGAACTCGCCCTTGACCTCCTTGCCGAAGGTGCCGAGCAGCCCCTGTCCGCCGAGGCCGGGGGCCTTGTCCCCGCCCTCGGACGGGCCGGCGTTCAGCGCCTCCTCAGGCAGCTTCAGCTCGGCGATCGAGTCCCAGCCCTTGCCGAGGACGCCGAGGCCCTCCAGACCGTCCAGGCCGCCGAACTCCTCGTGCGCCCCGCGGGCGTCCTGCCCGGCCTTCCCGTCCGCCGCCCCGTCCGCCTTCTCGCCGGCCTTCTCCGTCGTCACCTTCGCGCCCTTCGGCGGGGTGAAGTCGAAGACCGAGGCGGCGGGCCGGGAGAAGTCGACCTTGGTGAAGGCGACGTCGACGATGGCCTTGCCGCCACCCCTCGGGGCGAGGGTGAACTTCAGCGGCACACCGGTGCCGGCGTCCACGCCGATCCGGATCGACCCGACCGTGGAGTCGGTGGCCTTGGGCCTGACCACCAGCTGGTAGGCGTCCCGCCCGGCGATGCGCGCGGTGCCGTCCACCGTGACGGTGGAGCTGTCGTCCGCCGCGTCGAGGATCTTCTTCGCGGCTTCCTGCGGGGTGGCCGGCCAGCCCTCGGGCAGTTCTCGGTCGCCCTTGGCCCGGTCCTCACCCTGCGCCTCCCGCGGGAGACCGGTGAGGTGGTAGGCCTGGTTGCTGCCGCTGTCGTAGGCCCAGACCTCGTCACCGTTGTGGATGAGGCTGTACTCCGCGGCGTTCCGGACGATCGACACCTTCTGCTTCTGCGGGCCGTCGGCCGCGACGCGCAGGGTGTGGGAGCCGGCCAGCAGCTGGGTCAGCTGCTCCTTCGGGTCGGCCGAGGAGTCGCCGCGGCCGCCACCGCCGCCGCCGAACGGCCCGCCGGCGCCCGTGGCGCCGGTCAGCAGGGCCGGCAGGCCGAAGTCCGTGCTGATGCGGACCGAGCCGGAGATCGTCTGGGTGTCCGAGGCCGCGACCTTCGCGATCAGCTCCTCGGCCGTGATTTTGGGCAGATCCGGGCTGCCCGCGTTCGCGAGCGCCGGTACGAGCCCGATGGTCGCCGCGGCGACTCCCGCCGCCGCCACCGGGACCGCGTAACGTATCGCCTTGGTCCGGCGCCGGGGCTCCCGGTCGTCGTCCATGGGCTGGATGGGTGCCATTACGTCCCTACCTCCGTTGTCAACGGCGGGTTCCCGTCATCGTCGCACTCGTCCACCTCGGGCCATTGTCACCCGATCCGCCGTGTGGTGGTGCCTCTTATCCCATCAATCCGGCCACGCGGGCGCATCGCCCGCCGGGATCAACTCGGCATACACCTGTGGGATGACGATCCCTGACAACGGCTCAGGGCGGAAGGCGCCCCTCGCCCCCGGTGACCGCTCGGGCGCCGGGGGACGGCCGTCCGGGTCACCTCCCGGGCCGGCCTAGCCCGCGCGGTGCACCACGGCCTCGCAGAGCCCCTCCAGGGCCTGCTTGGCGGCACAGCCGGGGAGCGGTGCCAGCAGGGCCCGCGCCTCGTCCGCGTAGCGCACGGTGTCGCGCCGGGCCTGCTCCAGCGCCGGATGGGCGCGCATCAGCTCCAGCGCCTCGGCGTGCCGCCGGTCGTCCGTCAGATCGCCGTCCAGCAGTTCGCACAGCCGCAGGTCGTCCGCCGAGGCGAATCCGTTGGCCTTGGCCACGGCCGAACGCAGGTGCAGCACCGGCAGGGTCGGCACGCCCTCGCGCAGGTCCGTGCCCGGGGTCTTGCCGGACTCGTGCGAGTCGCTGGCGATGTCCAGCACGTCGTCGGCGAGCTGGAAGGCCGTGCCGACGCGCTCCCCGTACTGGGTGAGGATGTCGACGACGCTCTCGTCCGCGCCGGACATCATGGCGCCGAAGCGGCACGAGACGGCGATCAGCGAACTCGTCTTGCCGGCGATCACTTCGAGGTAGTGGTCGATCGGGTCGCGTCCGTCGCGCGGGCCGACGGTCTCCAGGATCTGACCGGTGACCAGCCGCTCGAAGGCCTCGGCCTGGATGCGTACGGCCTCCGGCCCGAGGTCGGCCAGTATGTGCGAGGCCTTGGAGAACAGGAAGTCGCCGGTCAGCACGGCGACCGAGTTGTCCCAGCGGGCGTTGGCGCTCGGCACGCCGCGGCGCACCGCGGCCTCGTCCATGACGTCGTCGTGGTACAGCGTCGCCAGGTGCGTCAGCTCCACCACCACGGCCGACGGCACGATGCCGGGCGCGTGCGGGTCGCCGAACTGGGCGGCCAGCAGCGACAGCAGCGGACGGAACCGCTTCCCGCCCGCGTGCACGAGGTGGCGGGCCGCCTCCGTGATGAACGGCACATCGCTCTTGGTGGCCTCCAGGAGGCCTGCCTCGACGGCGGACAGCCCGGCCCGGACGGCGGACTCGAGGTCCTCGTCCATTACGCTCAGCCCGAAGGGCCCGACGACGGTCGTCACCTGGGATTCTCCTGTCGCTGAGATCACTTCTGCGGCTTGCGGCATGGCGCTGCACTACACCTGGCAGAGTAACCGGTCGCCTCTCGATCACTGCGAGGGCATGGCCCCCGCGGGCCACTACGCCCGGTTTTGCCCGCGTGTACGGCCGGTCCTTTCCGGTAACACGCCCGGCCGCGGGGCCTCACCACCGCCTCGCACACCCCCCGCACGGCACCCGGAGCGGGCTCCGCGAGGGGGCCTCCGTCGCTCTCCCGCCTTCCCCGCGAGCCGCCCGCCATGCCGAACGGCGCGGCCCCCGCCAAGTGCGGGGAGCCGCGCCGTTGATGGCCGCACGGGCCGGGCCGTGTGGTGGGGTCAGCGGACGAAGACGCCCGCCTGGCTCGCGAGGTCCAGGAAGTACTGGGGCGCGACACCCAGCACGAGGGTGACCGCCACGCCCACTGCGATGGCCGTGGACGTCAGCGGCGAGGGCACGGCGACCGTGGGGCCGTCGGCCTTGGGCTCGCTGAAGAACATGAGCACGATGACCCGGATGTAGAAGAACGCCGCGATGGCGGACGAGATCACACCCACGATCACCAGCGGCACCGCCCCGCCCTGCGCGGCGGCGCTGAAGACCGCGAACTTCCCGGCGAAGCCGGACGTCAGCGGGATGCCGGCGAAGGCGAGCAGGAAGACCGCGAAGACCGCGGCCACCAGCGGGGAGCGCCGTCCCAGGCCCGCCCAGCGCGACAGGTGCGTGGCCTCCCCGCCGGCGTCGCGCACCAGCGTGACGACGGCGAAGGCGCCCAGCGTCACGAAGGAGTACGCCGCCAGGTAGAAGAGCACCGAGGAGATGCCCTCCGGCGTGGTAGCGATGACACCGGCCAGGATGAAGCCGGCGTGCGCGATCGAGGAGTACGCGAGCAGGCGCTTCACGTCGGTCTGGGTGACCGCGACGATCGCGCCGACCAGCATCGTGAGGATCGCGACGCCCCACAGCACCGGCCGCCAGTCCCAGCGCAGCTCCGGCAGGACCACGTAGAGCAGTCGCAGCAGCGCGCCGAAGGCGGCGACCTTGGTGGCCGCGGCCATGAAGCCGGTGACCGGGGTCGGAGCGCCCTCGTAGACGTCCGGCGTCCACATGTGGAACGGCACGGCGCCCACCTTGAACAGCAGGCCCATGCCGACCAGCGCGGCACCGATCAGCAGCAGCGCGTCGTTGCCCGCGGAGTCGGCCAGCGCCGGGTTGAGCTTGGCGGTGCCGTCCACGACCGACGCGATGCCGGAGTAGGAGACGGTGCCCGCGTAGCCGTACAGCAGGGCGATGCCGAACAGCAGGAAGGCGGAGGAGAAGGCGCCCAGCAGGAAGTACTTGACCGCCGCCTCCTGCGACATCACACGCCGCCGCCGGGCGAGGGCGCAGAGCAGGTAGAGCGGGAGGGAGAAGACCTCCAGGGCCACGAAGAGCGTCAGCAGGTCGTTGGCCGCCGGGAAGATCAGCATGCCGCCGACGGCGAACATCAGCAGCGGGAAGACCTCGGTGGTGGTGAAACCGGCCCGGACGGCGTCCTTCTCCTGGTCGCTGCCCGGCACCGCGGAGCCCTGTGCGGCGAAGGAGTCGACGTGCCGGCCGTGCGCCTTGGGGTCGAGCCGGCGCTCGGCGAAGGTGAACACCCCGACCAGGCCCACCAGCAGGATCGTGCCCTGCAGGAAGAGGGCCGGGCCGTCGACGGCGACCGCGCCCATGGCGGCGATGTGGGCCTTCGTCGTGGCGTAGCCGCCCGCCGCGAGCGCCACGACCGCGGCGAAGGCGGCGGCCATGCCGACGACCGCGAGGCCGACCTGCCCGGTGTAGCGCAGGCGCCGCGGCAGGAACGCCTCGATGAGGATGCCGAGGATGGCCACACCGAAGACGATCAGGACCGGAGCCAGCTGGGCGTACTCGATCTTCGGCGCGTTGATCTTGTCGGCGGCGAGCGGTGCCGCCGTTGTCCACAGGCTGTGGACAGCAACTGTGCTGCTCACTTGGATGCCTCCAGCGCCGGCTTGGGGTCGGTCTTGTGCACGTCGGAGAGCGTCTGCTGCACCGCCGGGTTGACGACGTCGGTCAGCGGCTTCGGATACACGCCGAGCACGATCAGCAGCGCGATCAGCGGCGCCACGACGGCGAGTTCCCGGACCTTCAGGTCGGGCATCCCCTGCACCTCGGCCTTCACCGGGCCGGTCATCGTCCGCTGGTACAGGACGAGGACGTACAGCGCGGCGAGGACGATGCCGGTGGTGGCGACGATCCCGACGGCCGGGTAGCGGCTGAACGTCCCGACGAGGACGAGGAACTCACTGACGAAGGGGGCGAGCCCCGGCAGCGACAGGGTGGCCAGACCGCCGATCAGGAAGGTGCCGGCCAGCACCGGGGCCACCTTCTGCACCCCGCCGTAGGACGCGATGAGACGGGAGCCGCGACGGGAGATCAGGAAGCCCGCGACCAGCATCAGCGCGGCGGTGGAGATGCCGTGGTTGACCATGTACAGCGTCGCCCCGCCCTGGCCCTGGGAGGTCATCGCGAAGATGCCCAGGATGATGAAGCCGAAGTGGGAGATCGACGCGTACGCGACCAGCCGTTTGATGTCGCGCTGGCCGACGGCGACCAGGGCGCCGTAGACGATGCTGATCAGCGCCAGCACCAGGATCACCGGCGTCGCCCACTTGCTGGCCTCGGGGAAGAGCTGGAGGCAGAAGCGGAGCATCGCGAAGGTGCCGACCTTGTCGACGACCGCGGTGATGAGCACCGCGACCGGCGCCGTGGCCTCGCCCATGGCGTTGGGCAGCCAGGTGTGCAGCGGGAACAGCGGGGCCTTGACCGCGAACGCGAAGAAGAAGCCGAGGAACAGGGCGCGTTCCGCGGTGGTGGACATGTCGAGCTTGCCGGCCGCCCGGGCCTGCAGGATCTCCTGGAGGGAGAAGGTGCCCTGGCCGAGCTGGTCGGCGGTGACGGCGTAGAGCCCGATGACCGCGGCCAGCATGATGAGCCCGCCGGCCAGGTTGTAGAGCAGGAACTTCACCGCCGCGTAGGAGCGCTGACGGGCCGCCTCCTCCTCGCCGTGCTCGTGGGCACGGTCCCCGAAGCCGCCGATGAGGAAGTACATCGGGATGAGCATGGCCTCGAAGAAGATGTAGAAGAGGAAGACGTCCGTGGCCTCGAAGGAGATGATCACCATCGCCTCGACCAGCAGGATCAACGCGAAGAAGCCCTGGGTGGGCCGCCAGCGGCGGTTGGGGTTCTTCTCCTCCAGAGGGTCGGCGTCGTGCCAGCCCGCGGCGATGACGAACGGGACGAGCAGCGCGGTCAGCCCGATGAGCGCGACGGCGATGCCGTCCACGCCGAGTTCGTAGCGGACCCCGAAGTCGGCGATCCACGCGTGGGACTCGCTGAGCTGGTACCGGGCCCCGCCCGGGTCGAAGCGGACGAACACGATCGCGGCCAGCACGAGCGTCGCCAGTGAGACGGCCAGCGCCAGCCACTTGGCGGCCTCGCGCCGCGCCGCCGGCACGGCGGCGGTGGCGATCGCGCCGAGCGCCGGCAGGCCGGCGGTCAGGGTGAGCAGGGGGAAGGACATCAGGCAACACCCCTCATCAGCAGCGTCGCGGCGACCAGCACCGCGGTGCCCGCCAGCATCGACACGGCGTAGCTGCGCACATAACCGTTCTGGAGGCGGCGCATCCGGCCGGAGAGGCCGCCGACGGCGGCCGCGGTGCCGTTGACGACGCCGTCCACACCCTTGTGGTCCACGTAGACCAGACCGCGGGTGAGGTACTCGCCGGGCAGCACCAGGGCGACGTGGTTGAAGTCGTCCTGGAGCAGGTCGCGCCGGGCGGCGCGGGTGAGCCAGCTGCCGCGCGGGGCGACGGACGGCACCGGGCGGCGTCCGTACACGGCCCAGGCCAGGGCGACGCCGAGCACCATCACCACCATCGTGGCGCCGGTGACGGCGGCCGCGCCGATCGGCGGGTGGCCCTCCTCGTGACCGGTGACCGGCTCCAGCCACTTCACGAAGGCCTCGTTCCAGCTGAACAGGAAGCCCGCGAAGACCGAGCCGAAGGCCAGGACGACCATGGGGATCGTCATCGACTTCGGCGACTCGTGCGGGTGCGGCTCGTGGCCGTCCGCGTCGGGCTGCCAGCGCTTCTCGCCGAAGAAGGTCATCAGCATCACGCGGGTCATGTAGAACGCGGTGATCGCCGCGCCCAGCAGGGCCGCGCCGCCGAGGATCCAGCCCTCGGTGCCGCCCTTGGCGAAGGCGGCCTCGATGATCTTGTCCTTGGAGAAGAAGCCGGACAGTCCGGGGAAGCCGATGATCGCCAGGTAGCCGAGGCCGAAGGTGACGAAGGTGACCGGCATGTACTTCCGCAGGGCCCCGTACTTGCGCATGTCCACCTCGTCGTTCATGCCGTGCATGACCGATCCGGCGCCGAGGAAGAGCCCGGCCTTGAAGAAGCCGTGGGTGACCAGGTGCATGATCGCGAAGACGTAGCCGATCGGGCCGAGGCCCGCGGCCATCACCATGTAGCCGATCTGCGACATCGTCGAGCCGGCCAGCGCCTTCTTGATGTCGTCCTTGGCGCAACCGACGATCGCACCGAAGAGCAGCGTGACCGCGCCGACCGTCACCACGGCCACCTGCGCGGTGGGCGCGGCGTTGAAGATCACGCCGGAGCGGGTGATCAGGTAGACGCCGGCGGTCACCATCGTCGCCGCGTGGATCAGGGCCGAGACCGGGGTCGGGCCCTCCATCGCGTCGCCGAGCCAGGACTGCAGCGGGACCTGGGCCGACTTGCCGCAGGCGGCGAGCAGCAGCATCAGGCCGATGCCGGTCAGGACGCCCTCGCCCGCCTTGTCCACCTGGCCGAAGAGCGGCTCGAAGGTGAAGGTGCCGAAGGTGGTGAACAGCAGCATGATCGCGATCGACAGGCCGACGTCACCGACGCGGTTGACGATGAAGGCCTTCTTGGCCGCGGTCGCCGCGCTGGGCTTGTGCTGCCAGAAGCCGATCAGCAGGTACGAGGCCAGGCCCACGCCCTCCCAGCCGACGTACAGCAGCAGGTAGTTGTCGGCGAGGACCAGCAGGAGCATCGCCGCGAGGAAGAGGTTGAGGTAGCCGAAGAAGCGGCGGCGCCGCTCGTCGTGCTCCATGTAGCCGATCGAGTAGATGTGGATGAGCGTGCCCACACCGGTGATCAGCAGGGCGAAGGTCATCGACAGCTGGTCGAGCTGGAAGGCCACGTCCGCGTGGAAGCCGCCGACGGAGATCCAGGTGAAGGCGGTCGAGTGCAGCGCGCGGTCCTCGCCGCCGCGGCCCAGCATGTCGAAGAAGAGCACCGCCGCGCCGACGAAGGACGCCCCCGCGAGCGTGGTGCCGATCCAGTGGCCCGTGCGGTCCAGCCTCCGTCCGCCGGTGAGCAGCACGCCGGCGCCCAGCAGCGGCAGGAGGACGAGCCATCCGATCAAGTAGTCCACTTTCGCTACCCCTTAGAGCTTCATCAGGCTGGCGTCGTCGACCGAGGCCGAGTGGCGGGAGCGGAAGATCGTCACGATGATCGCCAGGCCCACGACCACCTCGGCGGCGGCGACGACCATCGTGAAGAAGGCGATGATCTGGCCGTCGAGGTTGCCGTGCATGCGGGAGAAGGTGACGAACGCCAGGTTGGCGGCGTTCAGCATCAGCTCGACGCACATGAAGACGACGATCGCGTTGCGCCGGATCAGCACCCCGGCCGCGCCGATGGTGAACAGCAGCGCCGACAGGTACAGGTAGTTGACCGGATTCACTTCGACGCCTCCTCGGAGCGCTGTTCCAGCTCGGCGACCTTGGCGACCGCCTCCGCGGACACGTCCCGGTACTGGCCGCGGCCGCGCAGCGTCGGGCTGACGCTGAGCTCCGAGACCGTGCCGTCCGGCAGCAGGCCGGGGACGTCGACCGCGTTGTTGCGGGCGTAGACGCCGGGCGCGGGGAGCGGGGTGATCTGCTTGCCCTCGCGCACGCGCCGCTCGGCGAGTTCGCGCTGGGTGGCGCGGGCCTCGGTGCGCTCGCGGTGGGTGAGGACCATCGCGCCGATCGCGGCGGTGATGAGCAGCGCGCCGGTGATCTCGAAGGCCCACACGTACTTGGTGAAGATCAGTGAGGCGAGTCCCTCGACGTTGCCGCCGGCGTTGGCCTGGCCGAGCCCCTGGAAGTTCTTGATCGAGGCGTTGGCGATGCCGGCGATCAGCAGCACGCCGAAGCCGATGCCGGCTCCGGCGGCCAGCCAGCGCTGCCCCTTCAGCGTCTCCTTGAGCGAGTCGGCGGCGGTGATGCCGACCAGCATGACGACGAAGAGGAAGAGCATCATGATCGCGCCGGTGTAGACGACGATCTGGACGACGCCGAGGAAGTACGCGCCCTGGGCCAGGTAGAAGACCGCCAGGACGATCATCGTCCCGGCGAGCGACAGTGCGCTGTGCACGGCCTTCTTCATCAGCACGGTCGAGAGCGCGCCGAGCACCGCGACGGTGCCGAGCACCCAGAACTGGACCGCCTCGCCGGTGGAGGTGGTGTACGCGGCCAGCGTGGTCACGCCGTTCATGCCTCGCCTCCCGTCCCGGCCGGAGCGGCGCCGCCCGTCGCGGGGACCTCGGTGCCCGCCGTGCCGTCGCCGACCCGCTCGCCCTCCACCGTCTCGTCCGGCTTCTCGCCCTTGGAGACCGCGACCTGGCGCTCGGTCCCGGGGGCCGCGTGCGTCACCGCGCCGCGGTAGTAGTCGCCCTCGTCCATGCCGGGGAAGATCGCGTGGGGGCTGTCGACCATGCCCTCCTCCAGGCCCGCGAGCAGCTGCTCCTTGGTGAAGATCAGCGACTCGCGGCTGCTGTCGGCGAGCTCGTACTCGTTGGTCATGGTCAGCGCGCGCGTCGGGCAGGCCTCGATGCACAGCCCGCACAGGATGCAGCGGGCGTAGTTGATCTGGTAGACGCGGCCGTAGCGCTCGCCCGGCGAGTAGCGCTCCTCGTCGGTGTTGTCGGCGCCCTCGACGTAGATCGCGTCCGCCGGGCAGGCCCAGGCGCACAGCTCGCAGCCCACGCACTTCTCCAGCCCGTCCGGGTGACGGTTGAGCTGGTGGCGGCCGTGGAACCGCGGCGCGGTCGGCTTCTTCTCCTCGGGGTACTGCTCGGTCAGGCGCTTCTTGAACATGGCCTTGAAGGTCACGCCGAAGCCCGCGACCGGGCCCAGGAACTCAGGCATCGTCGGCCTCCTTGCCTACGAGTTGACGCTCCGCGCGGGACGGCCGCCGCGGGACGGGCGGCAGCTCCTGGCCGGGCAGCGGCGGCACGGGGTACCCGCCCGCCATGGGATCGAACGGCTCCTGCGGCCCGGCCTGTTCGGCCGCCTCCTTCGCCTTCTCGCCGCGGTCGCGGAAGACGTCGAAGACCAGCGAGACCAGGAGCAGGAGGACGATTCCTCCGCCGACGTAGAGCACGATCGACTGGAAGTCGTAGTTCTCGTTGCGCAGCGCCCGGACGGTGGCGACCAGCATCAGCCACACCATCGAGACCGGGATCAGGACCTTCCAGCCCAGCTTCATCAGCTGGTCGTAGCGGACGCGGGGCAGCGTGCCGCGCAGCCAGATGAAGAAGAAGAGCAGCAACTGCACCTTCACCACGAACCACAGCAGCGGCCACCAGCCGTGGTTGGCGCCCTCCCAGAAGGTGCTGATGGGCCACGGGGCCCGCCAGCCGCCCAGGAAGAGGGTGGTCGCCACCGCGGAGACGGTCACCATGTTCACGTACTCGGCAAGCATGAAGAGCGCGAACTTGATCGACGAGTACTCGGTGTTGAAGCCGCCGACCAGGTCGCCCTCGGACTCGGGCATGTCGAAGGGGGCGCGGTTGGTCTCGCCGACCATCGTGCCGATGTAGATGATGAAGGAGACCGGCAGCAGCAGGACGTACCAGCGGTCCTCCTGCTGGGCGACGATCTGCGAGGTCGACATCGAGCCGGAGTAGAGGAAGACCGACGCGAAGGCGACGCCCATCGCGATCTCGTACGAGATCATCTGCGCGCAGGAGCGCAAGCCCCCGAGCAGCGGGTACGTCGAGCCGGACGACCAGCCGGCCAGCACGATGCCGTAGATGCCGACGGAGGCGGTGGCCAGGATGTAGAGGACGCCGATCGGCAGGTCGGTGAGCTGCATCGGCGTACGGTGACCGAAGATCGAGATCTCGTTGCCCGCCGGGCCGAAGGGGATCACCGCGACCGCCATGAAGGCCGGGATGGCCGCCACGATCGGGGCCAGCACGTAGACGACCTTGTCGGCCTTCTTGACGATGAGGTCTTCCTTGAGCATCAGCTTGATGCCGTCGGCGAGCGACTGGAGCATGCCCCAGGGGCCGTGCCGGTTGGGGCCGATGCGCAGCTGCATCCACGCGACGACCTTGCGCTCCCACACGATGGAGAAGAGCACGGTCACCATCAGGAACGCGAAGCAGAAGACCGCCTTGATGGCGATCAGCCACCACGGGTCCCGCCCGAACATGGACAGGTCCTCGGCGGCGAGGGTCGTCAGTCCCGTCACGGGGTCACCTCCGGTGCGGCAGCGGCGTCCACGGCGGCCGGGGCGATCCGGACGACCTGGCCCGGCAGGGCGCCGGTGTCCGAGGCGACACCCCCGCCGGCCGAGTTGAGGGGCACCCACACGACCCGGTCGGCCATCGCCGTCACCTGCAGCGGCAGCCGGACCGAGCCCAGCGGGCCGGTCACCTCCATCAGCTCGCCCTCGGCGACGCCGATCTCCTGAGCGGTCGTCGCCGACAGGCGCGCGACCGCCGGGTGGCGGGTGCCGGCGAGGGCGTCGTCACCCTGTTGCAGCAGGCCCCGGTCGAGCAGCAGCCGGTGGCCCGCGAGGACCGCCTCGCCGCTGCCGGGCTTCGGCAGCTGGTGGCCGGTCTCCTGCGGAGCCTCGGCGCGCGGGCCCTCGTACGGGGCGAGCCGGGACAGCTCGGCGCGGGCCGAGCGGACGTCGGCGAGGCCCAGGGAGACGTCCATCGCGTCGGCCAGCATGGTCAGCACCCGGGCGTCCGGGTACTGGTGCCGCTGGACCTGCTGGGCCGGCTTGATCGCGGCCTCGAAGAGCCGTACCCGGCCTTCCCAGTTGAGGAAGGTGCCGGCCTTCTCGGCGACCGCGGCGACCGGCAGGACGACGTCGGCGCGGTCGGTGACCTCGCCGGGTCGCTGCTCCAGGCTGACCACGAAGCCCGCCGCGTCCAGGGCCGCGCGGGCCCGGGCCGGGTCGGGCAGGTCGGCCGGCTCGACGCCGCCGACCAGCAGCGCACCGAGCTCGCCGCTCGCCGCCGCCTCCAGGATCCGGCCGGTGTCGCGGCCGTGGCGGGACGGGAGCGTGGTCACGCCCCAGACCTCGGCGACCTCGTCGCGGGCCCGCGGGTCGGTGACCGGGCGGCCGCCGGGCAGCAGCCCGGGCAGGGCGCCCGCCTCGACGGCACCGCGCTCACCCGCGCGGCGCGGGATCCACGCCAGCCGGGCGCCGGACGCCTGGGCGAACCGCACGACCGCGGTCAGCGCGCCGGGGACGGCCGCCAGCCGCTCGCCGACCAGGACGACCGCGCCCTCGGCGCGCAGCGCCTCGTGGGCGGTCAGGCCGTTGCCGTCCAGGCCGACGCCGCTGGCCAGGGCGTCCAGCCACTCGGTCTCGGTGCCGGGCGCGGCGGGCAGCAGGGTGCCGCCCGCCTTCTCCAGACCGCGCGTGGCGAACGGCGCCAGCGCGAAGGTGCGCTGCTTGTGCCCCCGCCAGGCCTTGCGCAGCCGCAGGAAGACGCCGGGCGCCTCCTCCTCGGCCTCCAGTCCGGCCAGCAGGACGGCGGGGGCCTTCTCCAGCAGGGTGTAGGTGACGCCGTCGCCGGACAGGTCCCGGCCGCGGCCCGCCACGACGGCCGCCAGGAAGTCGGCCTCCTCCGCGGAGTGGGCGCGGGCCCGGAAGTCGACGTCGTTGGTGTCGAGGGCGACACGGGCGAACTTGGCGTAGGCGTACGCGTCCTCGACGGTGAGCCGGCCACCGGTCAGCACACCGGTGCGGCCGCGGGCCGCCGCGAGTCCGCGGGCCGCGGCCTCCAGCGCCTCGGGCCAGCTCGCGGGCTCCAGTTCACCGCTGTCGGCGTTGCGGACCAGCGGGGTGGTGAGCCGCTCAGGGCGCTGCGCGTAGCGGAACGCGAAGCGGCCCTTGTCGCAGATCCACTCCTCGTTGACCTCGGGGTCGTCCTGCGCGAGCCGGCGCATGACCTTGCCGCGCCGGTGGTCGGTGCGCGTGGCGCAGCCGCCCGCGCAGTGCTCGCACACGCTCGGCGAGGAGACCAGGTCGAAGGGCCGGGACCGGAAGCGGTAGGCCGCCGAGGTCAGGGCGCCGACCGGGCAGATCTGGATGGTGTTGCCGGAGAAGTACGACTGGAAGGGGTCGCCCTCACCGATGCCGACCTGCTGCAGCGCGCCGCGCTCCACCAGCTCGATCATCGGGTCTCCGGCGATCTGCTGCGAGAAGCGGGTGCAGCGCGCGCACAGCACGCAGCGCTCGCGGTCCAGCAGCACCTGGGTGGAGATCGGGACCGGCTTCTCGTAGGTCCGCTTGCGGCCCTCGAAGCGGGTGTCGGCCTGCCCGGCGGACATCGCCTGGTTCTGCAGCGGGCACTCGCCGCCCTTGTCGCAGACGGGGCAGTCCAGCGGGTGGTTGATGAGCAGCAGCTCCATCACCCCGCGCTGGGCCTTGTCCGCGACGTCGGAGGTGAGCTGGGTCCTGACGACCATCCCGTCGGTGCAGGTGATGGTGCAGGACGCCATCGGCTTGCGCTGGCCCTCGACCTCGACGATGCACTGGCGGCAGGCGCCCGCGGGGTCGAGGAGGGGGTGGTCGCAGAAGCGCGGGATCTCGATGCCGATCAGTTCGGCGGCACGGATCACCAGGGTGCCCTTCGGCACGGAGATCTCGACACCGTCGATGCTGACGGACACCAGGTCCTCGGGCGGCACCGCCGCCTCACCGGAGGCGGCGTTGGTCGTGACGGTCACGCGTTCACCTCCAGGTGAGACTTGTCGGCCCAGACCGTGGACTTGGACGGGTCGAAGGGGCAGCCGCGGCCCTCCAGGTGCTCCACGTACTCGTCGCGGAAGTACTGAAGGGAGGAGAAGATCGGGCTGGCCGCTCCGTCGCCGAGGGCGCAGAAGGACTTGCCGTTGATGTTGTCGGCGATGTCGGCGAGCTTGTCGAGGTCCGCCAGGGTCCCCTTGCCGGCCTCGATGTCGCGCAGCAACTGGACGAGCCAGTAGGTGCCCTCGCGGCAGGGGGTGCACTTGCCGCAGGACTCGTGGGCGTAGAACTCGGTCCAGCGCGTGACGGCCCGCACCACGCAGGTCGTCTCGTCGAAGCACTGCAGCGCCTTGGTGCCGAGCATGGAGCCGGCGGCGCCGACGCCCTCGTAGTCCAGCGGGACGTCGAGGTGCTCGTCGGTGAACATCGGCGTCGAGGAGCCGCCCGGGGTCCAGAACTTCAGCTTGTGGCCGGGACGCATCCCGCCGCTCAGGCTGAGCAGCTGGCGCAGTGTGACGCCGAGGGGGGCCTCGTACTGGCCGGGGTTGGCGACGTGGCCGCTGAGCGAGTACAGCGTGAAGCCCGGGGACTTCTCGCTGCCCATCGAGCGGAACCAGTCCTTGCCCTTGAGCAGGATCGACGGCACCGAGGCGATGGACTCGACGTTGTTGACCACCGTCGGGCAGGCGTACAGGCCCTCGACCGCCGGGAAGGGCGGACGCAGCCGGGGCTGGCCGCGGCGTCCCTCCAGGGAGTCCAGCAGCGCGGTCTCCTCACCGCAGATGTACGCGCCGGCACCGGCGTGCACGGTCAGCTCCAGGTCGAAGCCGCTGCCGAGGATGTCCTTGCCGAGGAGTCCGGCCTCGTACGCCTCGGCCACCGCGTGGTGCAGCCGCCGCAGCACGGGGACGACCTCGCCGCGCAGGTAGATGAAGGCGTGGTTCGAGCGGATCGCGTGGCAGGCGATCACCATGCCCTCGATGAGCGAGTGCGGGTTGGCGAAGAGCAGCGGGATGTCCTTGCAGGTGCCGGGCTCCGACTCGTCCGCGTTGACGACGAGGTAGTGCGGCTTGCCGTCGCCCTGCGGGATGAACTGCCACTTCATCCCGGTGGGGAAGCCCGCGCCGCCACGGCCGCGCAGACCGGACTCCTTGACGAGGGCGATCACGTCGTCCGGGGGCAGGGCCAGCGCCTTGCGCAGGCCCTCGTAGCCCTCGTGGCGGCGGTACGTGTTGAGGGTCCAGGACTGCGGATCGTCCCAGAAGGCCGAGAGAACGGGTGACAGCACCTTCTCCGCCGAGTCGACCATGGTCACCGGTCCTCCTCACCTTCGGTCGGACGCTCCTGCGTGACCGGTCCCGCCGGGTGCTCCGGGTCGGAGACCGCGGAGTCCAACGGAGCGTCGTGGGAGCTGGGGTGGGCCGGGGGCGTCTCGTCCTGCGGCGGGGCGGAGGTCTGCCGGGGCACGCCGGCCCCGGTGCCCGGCAGCGATTCGCCGCGGGCGAGCCGCAGGCCCGCCAGCGAGGCGGGGCCGGCGCCGCCGCTCGCCTCGACGGCGCCGGGGCGCTCGTCGGGGAACCCGGCGAGGATCCGGGACGTCTCCTTGTACGTGCACAGCGGAGCGCCGCGGGTGGGTTCGACGGTGCGGCCGGCGCGGAGGTCGTCGACGAGCCGCCTGGCCGACGCGGGGTCCTGGTTGTCGAAGAACTCCCAGTTGACCATCACCACGGGGGCGAAGTCGCACGCCGCGTTGCACTCGATGTGCTCCAGCGTGATCTTGCCGTCGTCGGTGGTCTCGCCGTTCCCGACGCCGAGGTGCTGCTTGAGCTCGTCGAAGATCGCGTCGCCGCCCATGACCGCGCACAGGGTGTTGGTGCAGACCCCGACCTGGTACTCGCCGGAGGGCCCCCGCCGGTACATCGAGTAGAAGGTGGCCACCGCGGTGACCTCGGCCGTGGTCAGCCCCAGCTGCTCGGCGCAGAAGCGCACCCCGGTGCGGGAGACGTAGCCCTCCTCCGCCTGCACCAGGTGCAGCAGCGGCAGCAGGGCGCTGCGGCTGCCGGGGTAGCGCGCGATGATCTTCGCCGCGTCCGCGTCCAGTTGTTGCCGTACGTCGGCCGGGTAGTCCGGCGCGGGCATCGCGGGGATGCCGAGTGATACCTCAGTCACCGGTCGACGCCTCCCATCACGGGGTCGATGGACGCCACCGCGACGATGACGTCGGCGACCTGGCCGCCCTCGCACATCGCCGCCATGGTCTGCAGGTTGGTGAAGGACGGGTCGCGGAAGTGGACGCGGAAGGGGCGGGTGCCCCCGTCGCTGACCACGTGGACGCCGAGTTCGCCCTTGGACGACTCGACGGCGACGTACGCCTGGCCGGCGGGGACCCGGAAGCCCTCGGTCACCAGCTTGAAGTGGTGGATCAGGGCCTCCATGGAGGTGCCCATGATCTTCTTGATGTGGTCGAGCGAGTTGCCGAGCCCGTCCGGGCCGAGCGCGAGCTGCGCGGGCCAGGCGATCTTCTTGTCGGCGACCATGACCGGGCCGGGCTCCAGCCGGTCCAGGCACTGCTCGACGATGTCCAGCGACTGCCGCATCTCCTCCAGGCGGAGCAGGAACCGCCCGTAGGAGTCGCAGGTGTCGACGGTCGGGACCTCGAACTCGTAGGTCTCGTAACCGCAGTACGGCTGGGACTTGCGCAGGTCGTGCGGCAGGCCCGTGGAGCGCAGGATCGGGCCGGTGGCGCCGAGCGCCATGCAGCCGGCCAGGTCCAGGTAACCCACGTCCTGCATGCGGGCCTTGAAGATCGGGTTGCCGGTGGCGAGCTTGTCGTACTCGGGGAGGTTCTTGCGGAACTTCTTCACGACCTCGCGGACCTGGTCCACGGCGCCGGGCGGCAGGTCCTGGGCGAGGCCGCCGGGGCGGATGAACGCGTGGTTCATCCGCAGGCCGGTGATCAGCTCGAAGACGTCCAGGATCATCTCGCGGTCGCGGAACCCGTAGATCATGATCGTGGTGGCGCCGAGCTCCATGCCGCCGGTGGCGATGGCCACCAGGTGCGAGGAGATGCGGTTGAGCTCCATCAGCATCACGCGGATGACCGAGGCGCGGTCCGGGACCGCGTCGGTGATGCCGAGCAGCTTCTCCACCGCCAGGCAGTACGCCGTCTCGTTGAAGAACGGCGTGAGGTAGTCCATGCGCGTCACGAACGTGGACCCCTGGGTCCAGGTCCGGAACTCCATGTTCTTCTCGATGCCGGTGTGGAGGTAGCCGATGCCGCAGCGGGCCTCGGTGACCGTCTCGCCGTCGATCTCGAGGATCAGCCGGAGCACGCCGTGGGTCGACGGGTGCTGCGGTCCCATGTTGACGACGATGCGCTCGTCGTCGGCCTTGCCGACGGTCTCGGACAGCTCGTCCCAGTCGCCGCCGGTGACCGTGAAGACCCGGCCCTCGGTGGTCTCCCGCTCCGATGCCTGCCGGGGTGCGTGGTGAGTGCTCACGAGTACGACCTCCGCTGGTCCGGAGCAGGGATCTGGGCGCCCTTGTACTCGACGGGGATGCCGCCGAGGGGGTAGTCCTTGCGCTGCGGGTGGCCCTGCCAGTCGTCCGGCATCATGATCCGCATCAATGCGGGATGGCCGTCGAAGACGATCCCGAAGAAGTCGTAGGTCTCGCGCTCGTGCCAGTCGTTGGTCGGGTAGACCTCGACGAGCGACGGGAGGTGCCGGTCCTCGTCGGAGACGCTCACCTCCACCCGGATCAGCCGGTTGTGGGTGATCGAGCGCAGGTGGTACACGGCGTGCAGCTCGCGGCCCTTGTCCTCGGGGAAGTGGACGCCGCTCACGCCCGTACAGAGCTCGAAGCGCAGCGCGGGGTCGTCGCGCAGGGTCCTGGCCACCAGCGGGAGGTGCTCGCGCGCGACGTGGAAGGTGATCTCGTCGCGGTCCACGACGACCTTCTCGATCGCGTTGTCCGGGACGAGGCCCTGCTCCTCGAGGGCACCCTCGAGTTCGTCGGCGACGTCGTCGAACCAGCCGCCGTACGGCCTGCTCGCCGCCCCGGGCAGCCGCACGGTGCGCACCAGGCCGCCGTACCCGGAGGTGTCGCCGCCGTTGCGGGCACCGAACATGCCGCGCTGGACGCGGATCGCCTCCCCGTGGTCGCCGCGCTGGCCGGGCAGCCCGGCCGCGTTGACGTCCTTGTCCGGGTTCGGGGTGTCCGGGGAATCCGTCATCGGAGGAGCCCCTTCATCTCAATCGTCGGCAGCGCCTTCAGCGCCGCTTCCTCCGCCTCGCGCGCGGCCTCTTCGCGGTTCACGCCGAGCTTGCTGTGCTGGATCTTCTGGTGGAGCTTGAGAATCGCGTCCATCAGCATTTCGGGACGGGG